>NZ_JBANLK010000002.1:0-253065 GCF_054968425.1 Paraburkholderia sp. AV2 | reverse complement strand
TGTGGTACTGGTTGTACACGTCCCACAGGCCGTCCACGATCATGCTGTCCACGAGTTTCGCATCGCCCATGCGGAAGCCGTCGCGCGAGCCCGGCAGCACGTGCGGCGCCGCGCTCATGTTCTCCTGGCCACCCGCCACCACAATCTCGGCCTCGCCCGCGATGATCGCGTTCGCCGCGAGCATCACCGCCCTCAGGCCCGAGCCGCACACCTTGTTGATCGTCATGGCCGGCACCGAGGCAGGCAGCCCCGCCTTGATCGATGCCTGGCGCGCGACGTTCTGGCCCGAACCGGCCGTCAGCACCTGACCCATGATCACTTCGCTCACCTGCTCGGGCTTGATGCCGGCGCGCGCCAGCGCTTCCTTGATCACCACCGCGCCCAGCTCCGGCGCCGGAATCTTCGCCAGCGAGCCGCCAAATTTGCCCACCGCCGTACGGGCGGCCGATACGATCACAATGTCAGTCATTTCCAGTTCCTCCGGTCAGCACAACGTCGCGAAAGACGCTGACCCGTCAAGTTAAAAACCATTGCCGCAGCACGACACATCGCTCCGCATCATTCGCGCTGCTGCACGTAACGCCCCGGTGCCGGCTCGATCTCCGGAAACTCCGCCGACCCGGCCTGCGCGCGCGGCTTCACCTTCTTGCCGCCAAACTGGTCGAGCCATTCGGCCCAGGTCGGCCACCAGCTACCAGGTTTTTCCTGCGCCGCGTCGAACCACTTGTCGGCGGCTTCGGGCAGGTGCTTCGCGTCGGCCTCCATGCTCCAGAAGCTGCGCTTGTTCTTCGAAGCCGGATTGATCACACCCGCGATGTGGCCCGACGCTCCCAACACGAAGCGCAGCGGTCCCGAAAGCAGCGGCACCGACGCGTACGCCGTACGCCACGGCACGATGTGATCGTCGCGCGAGCCATAGATGAACGTGGGCACGTCGATGCGCGAGAGGTCCACCGCCTCGCCGCAAACCGTGAGCGCGCCCGGCTCGCGCAGCTTGTTCTCAAGGTACGTATTGCGCAGATACCACGTGTAGGCCGGGCCGGGGAAACTCGTCGAGTCGCTGTTCCAGAACAGCAGGTCGAACGGAGCCGGCGTGCGGCCCTTGAGGTAGTTGTCGACGACGTAATTCCAGACCAGATCGTTCGGGCGCAGGAAAGAGAATGTGTTGGCAAACTCGACGCCGCGCATGAGACCCGGTTTCGTCCCGTTCTTGCCGCCGATGGCTTGCTCGCGCATCTGCACGTGCGCCTCGTCGACGAACACGTCGAGCACGCCCGTATCCGAGAAGTCGAGCATCGCGGTCAGCAACGTCAGCGACGAAGCCGGATGTTCTCCGCGCGCGGCCGCGACGGCAAGCGCGGTGGCCAGCATCGTACCGCCGATGCAGAAGCCGAGCGTGTTGATCTGCTCGCGGCCGCCGATGCTGCGCACGGTGTCGATGGCCTTGAGCACGCCGTCTTCGATATAGTCGTCCCAGGTCTTCTCGACAATCGACGCGTCGCCGTTGTGCCAGGACACGAGGAACACCTGCTGGCCCTGTTCGAGCGCGTACGCGACGAGCGAATTCTCAGGCTGCAGGTCGAGAATGTAGAACTTGTTGATGCAGGGCGGCACGATGAGCAGCGGCCGCTCGCGTACGGTGGCCGTGCGCGGCTTGTACTGGATCAACTGGAACAGTTCGTTCTCGAACACGACCGAACCCTCGGTCGTTGCGAGATTACGCCCCACCACGAAGCGCGACTCATCGGTTTGCGAGATCTTGCCGCGCGTGAGGTCGGCGAGCAGGTTCATCACACCCTGGCGCAGACTCTCGCCGTGCGTTTCGAGCAGCGTGCTCTGCGCGTCCGGATTGAGCGCGAGGAAGTTGCTGGGCGACGCCGCAGCCGTCCATTGCTGGACCGCGAAGCGGATGCGCTCGCGCGTCTTCGCATCGGTATCGATAGCGTCGACGAGTTCGTGCAGGTAGCGCGCGTTCAGCAGATACCACGCCGCCGTGAACGCATAGGCCGGCGTGCTCTTCCATGCCTCGGAGCTGAAACGACGGTCCTTCAGTTCGGGCGCTTTGGGAGTGGTATCCGAAGCCTGGCGCAGCAGATCGATCGCGTCGCGCGAATACTCGGCCTGGAGTTGCTGAAGGCGTGCGGGTTCGACCACGACACCCGGCAACCGGAACGCGTCGAACGGCGCGGCCATGCCGGCGCCGTTCGCGCCGCTTGCAGCATTCGCCACCGGGGGCCACCAGCCGGTGCCGAACGGCATTTGCCGGGCCGCCGCATCCTGGGCCTGCTGTGCGGCATTCATGGCATTGCGCCACGCTACCGTCCACGCGTCGAGTATCTGCTGCATTCCGGCGGCATCCGGAGTGAATTGCTGCGCACCGCTAGTTGAAGCGCCCGTGCCCGGGGAATTCGTGGAACGTTCAGATGCCGTCATGCCTGCTTTTGACCGGTGTGCCCCGAAGGGCTGGTTGAGAGGCAGGTGGTACGCCGACGGAGCGCGCGTCGCGCCCTGTCGCGTCCTGTCCCGTAGGTGAAGGACATTCTTGCTCCCCACTGCGAAGCGTGTCAATGCTTGTGCCCGATTTTGCCGCACTGCGATATTTTTTTTATTATCGTTTTCCCGATGTAAGCAACGAATAAAACGCGGCAAGTCATACGCAATCCGGCGTGCACATAAAAAACCGCCGTTGGGCCAAGCGGTTGCAATGCCAGGCGACTCGCGCTCACGCAATCGGCATCACATCGCGTGCTGCAATTCGTCGCGTTCCGCCGCTTTTGATGCGACGCAGCAAAACGCGGCTCAAACGCGTGGCAATAGAGTGAAATACGGAGGCAGATACGTCAGGTAGCCAGCCAGACGAGCGCCGCCATGCGACCCGTGACCCGATCCCGCCGATACGAGTAGAAGGACTCGCGTTCCGTCCAGGTGCACCTGTCGCCGCCGCCGACACGCACGACGCCGAGTGCCGCGAGCCGCAAGCGCGCGAGCGCATTGAGATCGGCGAGGTACTTGCCGCTCGCCTCGGGCCTCGCAGCAAACGCGGCCGCCGTCGCCTCGCGTTGTGCGCCGCCGACATCGGCTGCGTGGGTCATGAACGCGTCACGCACGTCTGCGCCCACCTCGAAGGCCGTCGGACCGATGGCCGGTCCGAGCCAGGCGTGCAGATCGTGGGGAGCGCAACCGGCGAGTGCGGCCACGCGAGCGGCCGTCCGCTCGATCACACCCGCTGCCAGTCCGCGCCAGCCCGCATGCGCGGCGCCGATCGCGCGGCCAGCGCCATCGCACAGCAGCACCGGCATGCAGTCGGCGACCATTACCGTGCAGGCGATGCCCGGGCGGTCCGTCACGCTCGCGTCGGCGGCAAGCGGCTCGCCCGCGCGTGCGGCGGCGAGCGCCTCGGCGGCATCGACCACGTCGGCGCCATGCACCTGCCTGAGCCATGCCGCTGGCACGCCCGCATAAGCGAGGAGGCGCGCCCGGTTCGCTTCGACGTGGTCGAGCTCGTCGCCCGACAACCTGCCGAGGTTCAGGCCGCCCGGCAGGTCGCGCCCCGCTCCGCCCGCGGCACCGGCCTGCCACCGGCCGAACGGCGGCGCGCTCACGCCGCCGTTACGGGTCGTCGCCAGCGCGCGCACGTTCGACGGCGCGCTCCAGTCCGGCAGCAGCAAGTCGGCGGAATTCAGTTCATGGGGCCTGCTCATGCGCGGCGGTCCTCGCTGTCGTCGTGCTCGTCGTCTTCGTAGTCGTCTTCGTCGCTACCGATCACGAAACCTTCGTCCGTGTAGGCGCTGTCGAACATCTCCTCGTCGAAGCCGTATTCGTCCTCGTTCGAACCGAAGCCGAGTGCGGCGATCAGTTCGTCCATGTCGTCGGGCACGTCGGCTCGCCACTGCATCGCGCGGCGAGTAACCGGATGGATGAGACCAAGCCGCCACGCATGCAGCGCCTGGCGCGCGAAGTCGCCCGGCAACGCCGCGACCGAGCGCCGCCCGCGCGCGTGCCCATACACGGGATCGCCCAGCAGCGGATGACGAATGTGCGCACAGTGCACGCGGATCTGATGCGTGCGCCCCGTTTCCAGATCGCAGTGAATCGCGCTCACCGGCTGGCCGTGCCACAGGGTCGAATCGACGCGCCGGAAATGCGTGCGCGCGGGCTTGCCCGAGGCGCCCGCGACGACCGCCATGCGCGTGCGTTCGCGCGGATCGCGGCCGATCGGCGCGTCGATGGTGCCCTCGTCCGGCATGGTGCCCCACACGAGCGCCAGATAGCGCCGCTTGACCGTGCGGGCCTGCAACTGGCGCACGAGGTCGGTCTGCGCCTCCAGCGTGCGCGCGACGACCATCAGCCCCGAGGTCTCCTTGTCGAGCCGGTGGACGATGCCCGCGCGCGGCAAGCCAGCGGCCGCCTCGCCGTAGCGATGCAGGAGGCCGTTGAGGATCGTCCCGCTCCAGTTGCCCGCGGCGGGATGAACGACGAGCCCGGCGGGCTTGTTGATGACGACGATGGCGTCGTCCTCGTAGATCACGTCGAGCGGAACGGGCTCGGGCGTGAACGCGAGCTGCTCGGGCAGCAGGTCGGGCACGAGCTCGATCGTCGCGCCGAGCGGCACCGCCTGGCGCACCTTGGCGGGCGCGCCATCCACGCGTACGCGTTGCGCTTCGATCCAGCCCTGCAAACGACTGCGCGAAAATTCGGGAAAGACCTTCGCGAGCACCTTGTCGAGCCGCTCGCCGGCAAGCTCGTCGGGCACCTGGACGCGCCGCGGCGCTTCGCTGCCGCGCCTGTCGCGCTGCGTGGCGCTTTGCCCGGCGCTTTGCCTGGATGAGCCGCCCGCAAGCGCCTCGCCGCCAAGGCCGTCGTCGAGCGACTCACCGGGCGCTGCGTCATCGGGCACTGCGCCCAGGCTATAATTGTCGATGCTGTTTTGGGCGCCGGGGGCGCCGCCTCCCGGAAGAACTGAACGGGTCATTGAGTCTGGGTCACCTGGGACCTGAAGCTGAACTGGAAAATGCGAGCCTTGAACACGATTACGAAACTGGCCCAACATGCTATTGCCCGGAACGCGGCCCTGAACACGGCCGGAAACACGGCGACCGTATCGACGATCCGCAAGATCGGTAACGTCGTTCGCATCGCCGCGTGCGGCGCCGCGCTCGCCGTCGTGGCGGCCTGCCACGGCCTGCCGGAGAAGACCGACGAAACGGCGACGTGGAACAACAACAAATTATATACGGAGGCCCAGGACGCGCTCTCCAGCGGCGACTGGAGCAAGTGCGCGAAGTACTTCGAGTCGCTCGAAGGCCGCGATCCGTTCGGCCACTTCGCGCAACAGGCGCAGATCAACGTGGCGTACTGTAGCTGGAAGGACGGCGAGAACGACGCCGCGGACGAAGCCATCGACCGCTTCATCCGCCTGCACCCGGATCACCCGGACATCGCGTATGCCTATTACCTCAAGGGCATGATCCACTTCAACGACGACCTGGGTCTGTTCGGCCGCTTCTCGGGCCAGGACATGAGCGAGCGCGACCCGAAATCGCTGCGCGAAGCCTATGACGCGTTCAAGCAGGTGGTCGACAAGTATCCGCAGAGCAAGTACGCGCCGGATTCGGCGCAACGCATGCGCTACATCGTCAACGCGCTGGCTTCGCACGAAGTGCACGTGGCCGACTACTACTACCGCCGCGGCGCCTATGTGGCCGCGATCAACCGCGCGCAGCTCACGATCACGCAATACAAGAGCGCGCCGGCCATCGAAGACGCGCTGCACATCATGATCCTCTCGTACCAGAAGCTGGATCGGCCGCAGCTCGCCGACGACACCCGCCGGGTGCTGGCGTCGACGTTCCCGGACAGCCCGTACATCACCGGCCATGCGCGGCCAAGCAAGGACGGCAGCGGCAACAGCAAGCCCTGGTGGCAACTCTGGTAAGACCGCCGCGCCGGGCCTCCGCCTGACTTGCGCCGGAAGAAAAAAACCCGCTTCGGCGGGTTTTTTCATTGATGCGCCGGGCGGCACCCGGAGCAAATCTCCAGCGCTCAATCGAACTCAATCGCGCTCGAACAGCGCGATGGATTCGACGTGCGACGTGTGCGGGAACATGTTCACGACGCCCGCGCCCTTGAGCCGGTAGCCGGCCTCGTGCACGAGAAGGCCCGCATCGCGCGCGAGCGTCGCCGGGCTGCACGACACGTAGACGATGCGCTTCGGCAGCGGGCCTTCGCCGCTTTGCGCGATGTCCGCAAGCGCCCTGGATACCGCAAGCGCCCCTTCGCGCGGTGGATCGACGAGGAACTTGTCGAATGCGCCCAGTGCGCGCATGTCGTCGGCGGTCACTTCGAACAGGTTGCGGCACGCAAAGGACGTATGGCCGTCCACACCGTTCGCGCGCGCGTTCTCGAGCGCGCGCGCCGTCAGCGTATCGCTGCCCTCGATGCCCACTACCTCGCGCGCGAGCCGCGCGAGCGGCAGCGTGAAATTGCCGATGCCGCAGAACAGGTCGAGCACACGATCGCCCGGCCGGGGGGCGAGCAACCGCAGCGCGCGACCAACCAGCACGCGATTGATCTGATGATTGACCTGGGTGAAGTCGGTCGGCTTGAACGGCATCCGGATGTCGAACTCGGGCAGCGTGTAGTCGAGCTGCGCGTCGAGCGGATAGAACGGAAACACCGTATCCGGCCCCTTCGGCTGCAGCCAGAACTGCACGTTGTGCTCGTCCGCGAAAGCGCGCAGGAGCGCTTCGTCGGCGGCCGTGAGCGGCTCCAGGATGCGCAGCACGAGCGCCGTCACGCTCGAGCCCACGGCAAGCTCGATCTGCGGCATGCGATCGCGGATCGAGAGCCCTTCGACGAGCTTGCGCAGCGGCACGAGCATGGCCGACACGTGCGGCGGCAGCACCTCGCAGCTCGTCATGTCAACCACGTAGCTGCTCTTTCTTTCGTGGAAGCCCACCAGCACCCCGCCCTTCTTCGGCACGTTGCGCACGGTCAGGCGCGCGCGGTAGCGATAACCCCACGACGGCCCGTGAATCGGCCGGAACAGCGTTTCGGCGCGGACTTTCGAAAGATGCGCGAGGTTGTCCTCCAGCACGCGCTGCTTGACGGCGATCTGCGCGCGCACGTCCAGATGCTGCATCGAGCATCCGCCGCAGGTGCCGAAAAACGCGCATTGCGGCTTCGTGCGGACCGCGCTTTCGCGCAGCACGTCCACCACTTGCGCCTGCTCGAAACTCGGCTTCTTGCGATAGCTGGAGTAGGTCACGCGTTCGCCGGGCAGCGCGCCTTCGACGAAGATCACCTTGCCGGGCTCCCCGGTTTCGGTCACGGTGCGGCCGACGCCACGCGCTTCCATGTCGAGCGACTCGATCTCGAGAATCGGGGCGTGAAGCACCGATGCATCGGCGGCAGCGCGCCGCTCGGCCCGGCGCTCGCGCTTGCTGCGCTTCGCGGCGGGGGCGGCCGGCGGCGCATCCGGAGCGGGCGCGGCTTCCACAGGTTCGGCTTGAGAATCGGGGACGGCTTGAGACACCAGCGGATTCCTGACAGACGGTGATTGAAAAATGGGCAAAGGCGAGATTGTAGACGAAGTCGGCGCCGCCGCCCCGCACGGCAGAGGCCGCCCCGATCGTGCCGGAGGGCTTCGTTACGCCAATCGTGCCCGCGATCGAGTCCCTCGCACCGCCTGAAGTGGTTCACAGGCAGCGAATCATGCTAATGTTCGGCGGCCTCGCTGCACCCATCGCGCCGATGGGCTTGTTGCCGGCCGTCCACATGTTGCTCGACTGACAGCATGCGCGCCCGTACGGACTGGACGCGCAGCCCTTGCGGGCTGCCGTTTCGGCCTGATCCGATGGATCATACGTGCCTGGCGTATGGATCAATCCCCCTTAGACCCCAGGAATCGACTTGAGCAAACTAATCTACCGCACCTTCGGCCCCATCGCTGCGGCGGCACTCCTGAGCCTCGCCGCATGCGCTTCGTCCGTCAAGCCCGAACAGATCATGACCAGGGTCACGCCCGGCATGTCGCAAACGGAGGTCGTCCAACGCATCGGCCCGCCGGACAGCGAAACCACGAATGCCGGAAACGACTGCTTCCAGTATTCGCTGGGCGACAACGCCGGTACGCCGTTTGCCGTGTATTTCGACGGCCAGCATCGTGTCTCCGGGACAACGCGCGGCGTGTGCTCCGGCATGCTGCACTAAATGCATCCCGCCGAAGGGTGACGCTTCCGCTTGAGACGAAGGGCGAGGGACAAAAGATCTCCCCTTCGCCTACATTGGAGTCATGCCGATCCCCCTGCGGGTAGCCATGAAATTGCTGAGCTGGAACGTACAGTGGGGCCGCGACGCGGCGGGCGTGGTCGATCTGGCGCGCACCGTACGCGAGGCACGGCGGCTCGCCGACTTTGATGTGCTCTGTCTGCAGGAACTCACGCGCGGCTTCGCAGGCCTGCCTGGCGGCCCCGGCGACGATCAGTTTGCCGAACTGGCGAGGCTTCTGCCCGGCTACACCGTGCTCGAGGCCATCGGCGCCGATCTCCCGGCGGCGACTGACACCCCTGGCGCGCGGCGGCGCCAGTTCGGCAACGCCATCGCCACGCGTCTGCCGGTTGCGCAAGTATTCCGCCACACCCTGCCCTGGCCTGCCGATCCCGCCGCACCTTCGATGCAGCGCGTCGCGCTCGAAGCCGTGCTGGAGGCGCCTGGCGCAGCGCTGTGCGTGCTCGTCACGCATCTGGAGTTCTATTCCGTGCGCCAGCGGCTCGCCCAGGTCGACGAGTTGCGGCGGCTCCAGCTGGAAGCGGCGGAGCATGCCGCCTCCCCCGCGCCGGCGGAAAACGAAACCGGCCCATTCGCGCCCACGGGCCGCCCCGTGAGCGCGATCCTGTGCGGCGACTTCAACAGCGCATGGGGCAGTGAAGCGTACGCGCGCATGCTCGAACCGATTGCCGGCAGCCCCGCATTCGTCGACGCATGGACGACGCTGCACCCAGGCGCAACGCCGCCTCCCACTGCGGGCGTCTACGACACCAAACAGTGGTCGTCGGGGCCGGTCGCGTGCGACTTCGTGTTCGTCACGGAGGATCTGCGCGGGCATCTGAAGCGCTGCGAAATCGACAGCGCGACGCAAGCGTCCGACCATCAGCCGATCGTGCTGGAACTGGGCTGACACGCCCCGGCAGGCAACTCAGGGGCAACCCAGACACCGCTCAGGCGCCAAACGCCGCGAGATATTCGGCCCAGTGCGGCGCCGGCTCCACGGCAAGCGCATTTTTGACGTGCGCGATCTCGTCTTCGTATTCACGCTCGGTAAACCCGCCGCGCATCATCTGAAAGCGGCAGTAGAGCAGATACGTGTTGACCACGTCGGTTTCGCAGTAGTTGCGGATCTCTTCGATGCGCCCTTCCCGGAACGCCGTCCACACCTGCCCGCCATCCATGCCGAGCTTGCCCGGAAACCCGCAGAGCTTCGCGAGCGCGTCGAGCGGCGCGTTGGCGCGCGCCTGATACATCGCCAGCACGTCCATCAGGTCGGTGTGACGCGAGTGATAGCGGCTGATGTAGTTGTTCCACTTGAAGTCGCGGTCGTCTTCGCCGAGATCCCAGTAGCGCGACGCGCGTATGCCATGCACGAGCGCCCGGTAGTGCAGCACCGGCAGGTCGAAACCGCCGCCGTTCCACGAGACGAGTTGCGGCGTGTACTTCTCGATCGTGCGGTAGAAGGACTGGATCAGCGCCGCTTCGCCGTCCTCGGGCGTGCCGAGCGAGCGCACGCGAAAACCCTGGCCGTCGCGGAACACGCACGAAATCGCCGCGACGCGCTGCAGGTGATGCGGCAGGAAATCGCTGCCGGTCTTCTCACGCCGCGCGGCGAATGCATGTTCGGCCACTTCGGCGTCGCTGAGCGAGGCCGGCAGATTGTCGAGACGGCGAATGCCGTCGACATCGGGAATCGTCTCGATGTCGAATACGAGTACAGGTGTCATTCAGTCGAACATCCAGTCGAACTGCCGGATTCACAAAACGAAATGCGGCATTTACAGGACGGCGTCCTTGCGCACACCGTTGGAAGCGAAAAAGCGCTTGAGCCGCACGAGCGCTTCCTGCTGGATCTGCCGCACGCGCTCGCGGGTCAGGCCCATTTCGTCGGCCAGCTCCTCGAGCGTCGCGGGCTCGATATGGTTCAGCCCGAAGCGCCGTTCGATGACGTGGCGATGCTTGTCCGACAGGCGCCCAAGCCATGCGCGCGTGAGCGTTTCCAGCTCGCGATGCTGCACCTCGGCGTCGGGCGACTGGCTCTGGTCGTCGGAGAGCAGATCGAGCAGACTGCTCGCCGGGTCGAGATCGAGCGGCGCGTCGAGCGACGCGGTGTGTTCGTTGAGCGCGAGGATGTCGGTGACTTCTTCGCTCGTCTTGCCGGTGAGATAGGCGATGTCGTCGATGCTCGCGTCGCGCCGTTCGGACGCCGAATCGGCATTCAGCGAATTCTTCTCCAGATGGCGCTTCGCGCGCAGCACCTGATTCAGCTCGCGGATCACGTGCACCGGCAGCCGGACCGTACGCGCCTGGTTCATGATCGCGCGCTCGATGCTCTGGCGGATCCACCACGTCGCATAGGTCGAGAAACGGAAGCCGCGCGCGGGATCGAATTTCTCGATGGCGTGCATGAGGCCGAGATTGCCCTCTTCGATCAGATCGAGCAGCGGCACGCCGCGATTCAGATACCCCTTCGCGATGCTGACCACGAGCCGCAGATTGCGCTCGATCATGACCTGGCGCGCCTCGAACTCACCCGCCTTCGCGAGGCGCGAGTAGCGCTGCTCTTCCTCGACGGTGAGAAGCGGCTTCACGCTGATGCGGTTCAGGTAGTGCTGGATGGTGTCGGCCGTCAACTCGGCCTGCAGCATCGCGCGGAAATCGTCCTCCGGCGCCGGTTCGGCCGCCTCCCGGCCGCCGCCCTCTTCTTCCGCGGCTGCCTCGCGCTCGTCGAACTCGCGGCCGTTGTCGAGCTCGGACGGCGCCTCGTCCTCGCCGGACGCAGCGCCGTCTTCGACCGAAACCGGCGCGGCCTGGCTGTCAGACTCGGTTTGCTGCGGACGACGCTTCGGTTTCGGCATGGTCGGCTCGCTATTATTGCGGCGGCAAGTACTTCAGTGGGTCGACGGGTTTGCCCTGACGGCGGACTTCGAAATGCAGCATCACACGATCCGAATCGGTGTTGCCCATTTCGGCGATCTTCTGACCTTTCGTGACCGCATCCCCTTCTTTTACCATCAAAGCGCGGTTGTGTGCATACGCCGTCAAATAGGTGGCGTCATGCTTGATGATAATGAGATTGCCGTATCCGCGCAGCCCGTTTCCGGCATAAACCACGCGGCCATCCCCGGCGGCCTTGACGGGATCGCCTGCCGCCCCGCCAATATCGATGCCCTTGTTCTTCGTGTCGTCGAAACCGTTGAGCACCGGGCCGCGCACCGGCCATGCCAGCGCAATGCTGCTGGCAGGCGCTGCCGTGTCGCCGGCGCTTGCCTGCGGCGGCACAGCCGCGGTTGCGGCGCCGCCGCCCGAGCCGACCATCGGCGGCACGGCCGCCGACGAACCCGGTGGCACGCTCGCCACATTGGCGCCCGGCACCGGCGCGGTGACCACGCCCGGCGTCGACGCGGCCGGATTTGCGCCCGGCGGCACGACGCGCAGCAACTGATCCACCTCGATCTGATTCGGATTGGCGAGATTGTTCCACGTCGCGATGTCGCGGTAACTCTGGCCGTTTTCGAGCGCAATCCTGTAGAGCGTGTCGCCCGGTTTCACCCGATAGTATCCCGGAGGCGGCGGCCCGAGCGGCACGGCCGGCTGCGCGGCAGCGGTGCCGAGCGGCGCGGTGCGGTCGACGACAGGCGCCTGGTCGAGCCTCGTCGCACAGGCCGTCAGCAGGCAGAGCGCGATGACTGAAGCGCCGCGCTGGGCTGCGGTGAGGTCGACATTCAAGCGGTTTCTTTGCATCGCGCGCAACATACTCATCGGTTTCAGATCACTCCGGATTTTAAGGGGACAAAGAAAACGCGATCAAGCCGCGACTCCCGCCACTGCGCCGGCCCCGTACGCTCGACCACGATCAGCACCTGGGCGGCCTGGGACGTATCGCTGCCGGCCGCACCGGCCGATGCGACCGGCGCCACGAGCCGTCCGCCTATGGCGAGTTGCTCGAGCAGCGCCTGCGGCACGTCGAGGCCCGCGGCAGCGATCACGATCGCATCGAATGGCGCCGCCGACGGCAATCCAAGCCTCCCGTCGCCGTAATGCAGCCGGATATTCGGAATGCGCAGCGGACGAAGATTCGTCTTCGCGCGCTCGTACAGCGGCTTGATGCGCTCGATCGAATAAACGTCGCGTGCGATGCGGCTCAACACGGCGGCCTGATAGCCGCAGCCGGTACCGATCTCGAGCACCCGGTCGAGTGCGCGGCCTGCGCCCGCGAGTTCGAGCATGCGGGCTACCACCGAAGGCTTCGAGATGGTCTGCTGATGGCCGATCGGCAGCGCCGCATCTTCGTAGGCCTGAGTCGCGAGACCGGGATCGACGAACATGTGGCGCGGCACCGCCGCAAGCGCCTGCAGCACCCGCGGATCGGCAATGCCGTTCGCACGCAGGCGTTCGACCATGCGTTCGCGAACCCGTTCCGAAGTCAATGCAAACGCGCTGTTCAACGGCACGCCGGGCGCACCGGAAGCTGGAACGGCGCCCGGACGCGGGATAGCAGCGCGCATCGCGCTCGAACGGTTTGCGGATGCGGCAGGCGTCGCGGGCTGCACGGTTCGCGGGGCATCGCTGCGGCGCGCTTCGCCCGCGCGCGCGGTGGGCGATGACTTGACCAGCGGCTTGGCCGGCGGCTTGATCGAAGACTTCACCGACGCTTCGCCGGGGCGCGCTGTGCGCGTTGCACCGGGCTTGCTCGCGCCGATGGCGCCAACCGAAGCACCCGCGCCGCTGGCGCGCGGGGTCTGCACGGCCGCCCCCTTCGCCGCGGCGGGTTTCGCGCCGCTCGCAAGCGACGCGCGCGGCTCGCGCACGAGATCCGCCAGTCCGAGCGGAAAACGCCGGGTGCGCTCGCCGGTCATGAAGCGCTGCCGCCCTGGCGCACCCATGCGTGCGTCTCAGGCAACATCTGCGTGTGGGTCAGATCGAGTTGCAGCGGCGTGATCGACACATGGCCGTGCGACACCGCATGAAAATCCGTGCCCTCGCTCGCGTCCCGCGCGCTGCCCGCCGGGCCGATCCAGTAGATCGGCTCGCCGCGCGGGTTGGTCTGGGCAATTACGGGCTGCGAGGGATGGCGCTTGCCCAGGCGCGTCACGCGCCACTCGCCGAGTTCCTCGTAAGGCAGGTTCGGAATATTGACGTTCAGCAATGGGTGCCCCGGCAACGGTTGGGCGAGGTAGTGCGTCACGATTTCGGCGGCGACGCGCACCGCCGAATCGAGGTGCGCCCAGTCCTTGTCGACGAGCGAGAACGCGATGGCCGGCACGCCGAACATGATGCCTTCCGTGGCTGCCGCCACGGTGCCCGAATAGAGCGTATCTTCGCCCATGTTCTGACCGTTGTTGATACCGGAGACGACGAGATCGGGCTTGTGCTCCAGCATGCCGGTGAGCGCGATGTGGACCGAGTCGGTGGGCGTGCCGTTCACGTAGTAGAAGCCCGTGGTCGCCGAGCGCAGTACCGACAGCGGACGCCACAGCGTCAGCGAGTTCGATGCGCCGCTGCAGTTCTGCTCCGGCGCCATCACGGTGACCTCGCCGAGCGGCTGGAGCGCCTCGTAGAGCGCTGCGAGGCCGGGGGCGAGATAACCGTCGTCGTTGCTGAGTAGTATTCGCATCAGTCGATTGTAACCGAGGAAAGAAGGCAGGCGAACGACAGCCCGGCGCATCGTTCCCGGCGCCACGGGCCGCTCTTGCCGGCCTTGCCGCACGCCCATTTCTGTGCCCTTCGGCGTGGATTTTCCACGCCACTCATTGGCGCCGGCTTGAATCGCACGATCGTTCGCATTTACCCGATTTGCCGTACACTGTCCGCTGATGCCGATTTCATGAACGACGCGACAGAACAGGAGACACGATGCGCGCCATCCGCTGCAACCAGTACGGTCCGCCCGATACGCTCACGCTCGAAGCACTGGCCGACCTCACGCCCGGCCCGGGCCAGGTCGTGATCGACGTGAAGGCCGCCGCCGTCAATTTTCCCGACGTGCTGATCATCGAAAACAAGTATCAAATGAAGCCGCCGCTGCCCTTCACGCCGGGCGCCGAAGTCGCAGGCATCGTGCGTGCGGCAGGCGACGGCGTCAAGCTCGCGCCGGGTACGCGCGTCGTTGCCTACGTGGGCCAGGGCGGTTTCGCCGAGCAGGCGATCGCCAGCGCCGACGCCTGCGTGCCGCTGCCCGAAGGTGCCGACTTCGCGTCGGCCGCCGCCTTCACCCTCGCCTACGGCACCTCGCATCACGCGGTGGTCGATCGCGCAGCGCTGCGGGCGGGCGAAACCATGCTCGTGCTGGGCGCCGCGGGCGGCGTCGGCCTCGCCGCCGTGGAGATCGGCAAGGTGCTGGGCGCGCGCGTGATCGCCGCGGCGTCGAGCGAAGAGAAGCTGGAGATCTGCCGCCGCTACGGCGCCGATGCCACCATCAACTACAGCACCGAAGACCTGCGCGAGCGCATCAAGGCGCTCACCGACGGCAAGGGCCCCGACGTGATCTACGATCCGGTCGGCGGCGAGTACGCCGAGCCGGCGTTTCGCAGCATCGGCTGGCGCGGCCGCTACCTCGTGGTCGGCTTCGCCAACGGCGAGATTCCGAAGCTGCCGCTCAATCTCGCACTGCTCAAGGGTGCGAGTCTCGTCGGCGTATTCTGGGGGGATTTCGCGCGCCGCGAGCCGCAGCACAACGCGGCGGCATTCGCGGAAATGGTTGGCTGGATCGGAGAAGGCAAGCTCAAGCCGTACGTCTCGAAGCGCTACAAGCTCGCCGATACCGCGCAGGCGCTCAAGGATATGGCGTCGCGCAAGGTGACCGGCAAGATCGTCATCGAACCCTGAGCATTTCCGCCCGGTTTCCGCTCACGACTACACGACTACGGCGCGCGCCATGCGCGCCGTTTCTCGTGCCCGGCCTGTCGTCCCTCAGACGATCTGTTGCGCGTGCAACCGTGCTATGGCCTCGCCGTCGTAACCCAGCGCCCGCAGGACTTCGTCCGTATGCTCGCCCAGTTCGGGACCGAGCCAGCGGGTTTCGCCCGGCGTGGTCGAGAGTTTCGGCGTCACGGCGGGCAGCGCCACGTCCACCTTCCCTTGCCAGCGGAACTGCTGGATCATCTGGCGCGCCATGAACTGCGGATCGGTGAACATGTCGGCGACGCTATAAATGCGTCCGACCGGCACGTCGGCCGCGTTGAGCACGTCGAGCGCTTCGTCGATCGTGCGCGTGGAGAGCCACGCGGCGATGGCGCCGTCGATCTCCGCGGTGCGCGGTACGCGACCGTCGTTGTGCGCGAGGCCCGGGTCGTTCGCGAGATCCTCGCGGTCGATGGCCGTCATGAGGCGCTTGAAGATGGGATCGCTGTTGCCGCCGATCACGATGCTGCCGTCGCGGCACGGATAAGTATTGGAGGGCACGATACCCGGCAGCGACGCGCCGGTGCGCTCGCGCACCATGCCGTAGACGCCGTATTCGGGCACGACGCTCTCCATCATGTTGAAGACGGCCTCGTAGAGCGCCACATCGACGATCTGGCCGCTGCCGCCGTTGGCATTGCGATGATGCAGCGCCATCAGCGCGCCGATCACGCCGTGCAGCGCAGCGATCGAGTCGCCAATCGAAATGCCGATGCGCGGCGGCGGCAGATCGGGATAGCCGGTGATGTGCCGCAAGCCACCCATCGATTCGGCGATCGCGCCGAAGCCGGGACGATCGCGATACGGGCCGGTCTGGCCATAACCCGAAAGCCGCACCATCACGAGGCCGGGATTGTCCTTCGACAGCACGTCGTAGCCGAGCCCCAGCTTTTCGAGCAGGCCGGGACGAAAATTCTCGACGACGATATCGGCCTCTCTTGCGAGGCGGCGAACGATTTCCTTGCCCTCCTCGGCCTTCAGGTTCACCGTCACCGACTTCTTGTTGCGCGCCTGAACGGCCCACCAGAGCGAGGTGCCGCCCGCTTCGGGATACAGCTTGCGCCATTTGCGCAGCGGATCGCCGCCCTTCGGGTCTTCGATCTTGATGACCTCGGCGCCGAATTCGCCGAGAAAACGCGCCGCAAACGGGCCGGCGATCAGCGTGCCGAGCTCAAGCACCTTGACGCCGGCCAGCGGGCCGGTCGGACGCTCGCCGGATGCGGATTCGTGAGTAGTGGCTGCGCTCATGCGTCTCCTTTCGTGTCGTTGATGCGCGCCGCGCGGTGCGCTCCCGGTAGCGCGCGCGGCCGGTGCGCGAGCTACATCGAGCGCCGGTCGATCATCGCGCGGGCAATCGTACCGGCATCGACGTATTCGAGCTCGCCGCCCACCGGCACGCCGCGCGCGAGACGCGTGACCGCGAGACCGCGCGCCTTCAGCGCCTGGCCGAGGTAGTGCGCCGTGGCCTCGCCTTCGTTCGTGAAGTTGGTCGCGAGCACGACCTCCTTCACGATGCCGTCCGAGGCGCGCTTCACGAGCCGGTCGAAATGAATTTCCTTCGGCCCGATGCCGTCGAGCGGGCTCAGATGCCCCATCAGCACGAAATAAAGGCCGCGCCAGGTCATGGTCTGCTCGAGCATGATCTGGTCGGCGGGCGTTTCGACCACGCACAGCAGCGAAGGATCGCGCTCCTCGTCGAGACATGTTTCGCAGACCTGAGCTTCGGTGAACGTATTGCACTTCTCGCAGTGCTTCAGGTTTTCGGTGGCGAAGAGCAGCGCGCCGCCGAGTTTCTCGGCGCCTTCGCGGTCGTGCTGCATCAGGTGGTAAGCCATACGCTGCGCCGACTTCGGCCCGACGCCGGGCAACACGCGCAGCGCCTCGACAAGCGCCGCCAGGGCGGAAGGTTGTTTCATGCGGATTCAGCGTGGCAGATCGGTAGGTCTTGTGCGAGGCGTCTTGCACGGGGTGCCGGGCAATCTCGCATGGCAGGCTTTGCGTGCGAAGCACGCCCGGCGGGCCAGCCCAGGGCGGCCCGCCGGCACTGCATCAGAACGGCAGCTTGAAGCCCGGCGGCAGCGGCAGACCCGAGGTCATGCCGCCCATCTTTTCCTGCGACGTGGCCTCGGCCTTGCGCACCGCGTCGTTGAACGCCGCGGCGACGAGGTCTTCCAGCATGTCCTTGTCGTCGGCGAGGAGGCTCGGGTCGATCGAAACGCGACGCACGTCGTTGCGGCACGTCATCGTCACCTTGACGAGACCGGCGCCCGCCTGCCCTTCGACTTCGATCTGGGCAAGCTGCTCCTGCATCTTCTTCATGTTTTCCTGCATCTGCTGAGCTTGTTTCATCAACCCGGCGAGTTGGCCCTTCATCATGGTCGTGACTCCTTCTGGATCGTCTGTATTCGTGGAAAGCGC
The DNA here is from genome assembly GCF_054968425.1 of Paraburkholderia sp. AV2. Classification (NCBI taxonomy): domain Bacteria; kingdom Pseudomonadati; phylum Pseudomonadota; class Betaproteobacteria; order Burkholderiales; family Burkholderiaceae; genus Paraburkholderia; species Paraburkholderia sp. AV2. The sequence goes on along the minus strand of NZ_JBANLK010000002.1, from coordinate 235,476 downwards.
GCGGCGCCGCGCAAAACCCGGGCGCCGCGCGCCGCAAATCAATGAGCGGCCTGGCTGCCGCCCGCCGCGGCTTCGGGCGCGAGCGGCCGGATCGAACCCGGCACGATGCTCGCGCCGAATTCGCGTATCAGTTGCTGGACGAACGGATCGGCGCCGATCTCGCGTTCGGCGTCGCGCTGGCGCTCGGCGCGCGCAGCGGCGTCGAGCGCGGCCGCCGTGCGGCGTGCCGGACCCACTTCCACCGCCACGTCCACCGTCTTGCCGAGGCGTTCGGCCAGCGCCGCCTTCAGCTTCGCGACCTGCGAGGCTTCCGCGTACTGCGGTACCGGGACGCTCAGCTTTAGCAGCGCGCCGTCGAGCGCCGTCAGTTCGCTGTTGAACGCGAGCTGATACGAAATGCCCTTGAGAGGCAGCGTCGCGGCAAGCGCGGGCCAGTCGCCCGCAAAACCGATCGCATCGAGCGCAATGCCGGGAGGCAGCTTGCTCACGTCCACGACGGCCGCCGCAGGCGATGCGGCGGATGCGGCGGGCGCAGCGGCCGGTTCGCTGCCGAAAGCCGGCACGAAGCTGTCGTCGGGCGACGCGAAATATGCGTCGTCGGCGCCGAGCGGCACATAGTCGTCCGGCGGGGTATCCCCCCAGGGCGCGTCCCACGGCGGCGCGGACGAGGCGTCCTGCGTCGGCTGGCCGCGCGCCGGACGGCGCGATTCGGCTTCCTGAGCCGCCGCCGCGCGGCGCGCGGGATCGGGCGTCGGCACCTTCACTTCGGCGCGCGGCGCGGCAGGCTTCGGTGCGGCGGCGGATGCTCCAGCAGGCGCGCCGGCGGTACGGGCGCCGCGGTCGGTCGCGACGCGCATGCCCTTGCTGCGCAGCACGTCGAGCGCTGCGCTCGCTCCGCTGCGCGCACCGGACGCCGCGAACGGATCAGCAGCCTCGTCGACCACCGCTGGGCGCGGCGTTTCGGGCTGCGCCGCGGCCTGTGCGCGGGGTTCGGCGGGTGCGTCAGGCGCCGCTGCGGGCTCATCGGCCGACTCCCACGGCGGCACGACGCCGGATGCGGCGGCGGCAACGCCTGCTGCCATCTCCGGCGCTGGGTCCGCGGCCTTGACCGGCTCCGTCGCGCGAACCTCGGCGCTCGGCGCTGCAACGACTGGCGCCGCGGCCGCGACTGGCTTCGATGCGGCAACCGCCCGCGGCACGTCCGCCACGCTGCTCGCAACAGCCGACGCGACCGCCTGCGCCCCGGCCTGCGTGCCGGCACGCGCCGCGGGCTTCGAAGCCGGCGCGCTGCCCATGCCGCCAGCGCCTGCCGTCGCCGGCTCGAATGCCAGCATGCGCAGCAGTGTCATCGTGACGCCCGCATATTCGTCCGGCGCGAGTCCTAGTTCGCTACGGCCGAGCGTCGCGATCTGATAGAACAATTGCACCTGCTCCGGTGCAAGTTCGGCGGCGAACCGGCGCAGATCGGCGGCTTCCGGCCACTCGTCGAGCACCGAGCCCGGCGCGAACTGCGCCCATGCGATCCGGTGGAAGAGCCCCGCCAGGTCCTGGAGTGCCGTAGAGAACGACAGGCTGCGCAACGCCATCTCGTCGGCGATCGAGAGCACAGCCGAACCGTCGCTCGCGACGAGCGCGTCGATCAGGCGAATCAGATAGCTCTGGTCCAGCGCGCCGAGCATGCCGCGCACGGCCTCCTCGGTCACCTGGTTGGCCGAATACGCGATGGCCTGGTCGGTAAGCGAAAGCGCGTCGCGCATCGAGCCGTCGGCCGCGCGCGCGAGCAGACGCAGCGCCTGCGGCTCGAACTCGACCTTCTCTTCGCCGAGGATGTGCGTGAGATGCTCGACGATATTCGCCGCCGGCATCTGCTTCAGGTTGAACTGGAGGCAGCGCGACAGCACCGTCACCGGAATCTTCTGCGGGTCGGTGGTGGCGAGAATGAACTTGACGTGCGGCGGCGGCTCTTCCAGCGTCTTCAGCATGGCGTTGAAGGCGTGGTTCGTGAGCATGTGCACTTCGTCGATCATATAGACCTTGAAGCGCGCGTCGACCGGCGCGTAGACCGCGCGCTCGAGCAGCGCGGCCATTTCGTCGACACCGCGATTGCTCGCCGCGTCCATTTCGACATAGTCGACGAAGCGACCCTCATCGATCTCGCGGCACGCCCGACAGACGCCGCAGGGCTTCGACGTCACGCCGGTCTCGCAGTTGAGCGCCTTGGCGAAGATACGCGAGAGCGTTGTCTTGCCCACGCCGCGCGTGCCCGTGAAGAGATACGCGTGATGCAGGCGACCGCCGTCGAGTGCATGCGTGAGCGCGCGCACCACGTGCTCCTGTCCGACGAGCGAAGCAAAGTCCTTCGGTCGCCACTTGCGTGCGAGAACTTGATAGGTCATCCGGAAATTGTATCAGCAACGCCCGCGCGCACCGATGAATCGCAGGGCCTTGAAACGCACCTCCCGAGAGGCCCCGCGCGACGCGGAACGGCGCGTGAAACGCCTCCTCGCCAGTGGGATCGCGACACGAAATGGCCGCTTTGCCCGCGCTAGTTTCGAGGCGCGCGACAACTCTGGCGTCAATGCCTGCGAGGAAAAATTCCGGGGAGTATTACGGACTATTGCGGGGGAGTAAAACCGGAAGAAATAGAAGGTGACGAGCCTGACCCTCGGCACTGGCGGAAAACGGCTGTGGCTGCTTCGTTCCCGACCTGACCAGGTTGACCGCCCCTCCATGCGAGGAGGCCCGTCACGTCGCATTCTAACATTGGTTGCGCTGCAATGCGATACCGCCTCCGGAAAAGTCACCCCGGACAGGCTCTTGCAATGGAGCGCTGCGCCTCAACATCGTTGGCGTGAGGCGCAGCAGTGATGAAAAGGCGGGCGCGAAAACAAACGCGGAAATGGACTCAAAAGTACCCGCCCAGTGTGGTCTGAACGACTGAAACCCTGCTGGCGGTATGAGTACTATCACCGTCGGCAGCGCATAGGGATTTAGGCTACACTGGCGTCGGCATCGGGCCTGCGCCAGCGCGGGCCGCCCGGCACAGGGCTTGCGCAAATCAACGAGGCGCCTTGGTAGCCCCGACCGGGTTTTCAGTTTTGGTGTATCGTGGCGAGCAATTCAATCAGCCTCGATTCGAAAGAGGTATTTATACAATGAGCGAACAAATCAAGCACATCAGCGACGCATCGTTCGAACAGGACGTCGTGAAATCCGACAAGCCGGTTCTGCTGGACTTCTGGGCCGAGTGGTGCGGCCCGTGCAAGATGATCGCGCCGATTCTCGATGAAGTCGCAAAAGACTACGGCGACCGTCTGCAGATTGCGAAGATCAATGTGGACGAGCATCAGTCGACGCCGGTCAAGTTCGGCGTGCGCGGCATCCCCACGCTGATTCTTTTCAAGAACGGCGCGGTTGCCGCGCAAAAGGTCGGCGCACTCTCCAAGTCGCAGCTCACCGCGTTCCTGGACAGCCACCTGTAATTTGCGCCGGCCGCCGTGTTGCCTTCCGCGGCGGCACGGCCCGCAAGAGTGCGTGTTGTCCCTGGACAACACGCACCGCAAAAACATGCCGATCGACCGCACTGGCGGTTTTTGGCGTGTGCTATGCTAGAATCCATAAAGCGTCTACCCGGCGCCCTATAACGTTCCAAGCAGAAGTTCCAAGCAGGTCCTAGAGCGATTCCGCTCGCTTCTTTCCCCCAAGACTTCTTTCGTCGCACTCCTCCCCGACGGGTTCTCCGTATGCATCTTTCCGAGCTTAAGTCTCTGCATGTCTCCGAATTGATCGAGATGGCCAACGGCCTCGAGATCGAAAGTGCGAACCGCCTGCGCAAGCAGGAATTGATGTTCGCGATTCTTAAAAAGCGCGCCAAGACGGGCGAAACGATCTTCGGTGACGGCACGCTCGAAGTGCTGCCGGACGGTTTCGGCTTCCTGCGCTCGCCCGAAACCTCGTATCTCGCGAGCACGGACGACATCTACATCAGTCCGTCGCAGATCCGCCGCTTCAACCTGCACACCGGCGACACGATCGAAGGCGAAGTGCGTACGCCGAAGGACGGCGAGCGCTATTTCGCGCTGGTGAAGGTGGACAAGGTCAATGGCCAGCCGCCCGAGGCCTCGAAGCACAAGATCATGTTCGAGAATCTCACGCCGCTGCACCCGAACAAGGTGCTGCTGCTCGAACGTGAGATGCGCGGCGAAGAAAACGTGACGGGCCGCATCATCGACATGATCGCGCCTATCGGCAAGGGCCAGCGCGGCCTGCTGGTCGCCTCGCCGAAGTCGGGCAAGACCGTGATGCTCCAGCACATCGCGCACGCCATCAAGCAGAATCACCCCGACGTGATCCTGTTCGTGCTGCTGATCGACGAGCGTCCGGAAGAAGTGACGGAAATGCAGCGCTCGGTGGCGGGCGAAGTGATCGCCTCGACCTTCGACGAACCGGCCGCGCGTCACGTGCAGGTCGCCGAAATGGTGATCGAGAAGGCCAAGCGCCTTGTCGAAATGAAGCACGACGTCGTGATCCTGCTCGATTCGATCACGCGTCTCGCACGCGCCTACAACACGGTCGTGCCCGCATCGGGCAAGGTGCTGACGGGCGGCGTGGACGCCAACGCGCTGCAGCGTCCGAAGCGCTTCTTCGGCGCCGCGCGCAACATCGAGGAAGGCGGTTCGCTCACCATCATCGGCACGGCGCTGATCGAAACCGGCAGCCGCATGGACGACGTGATCTACGAAGAGTTCAAGGGCACCGGCAACATGGAAGTGCACCTCGAGCGCCGTCTCGCGGAAAAGCGCGTCTACCCGTCCATCAACCTGAACAAGTCGGGCACGCGCCGCGAAGAACTGCTCATCAAACCGGACATCCTCCAGAAGATCTGGGTGCTGCGCAAGTTCATCCACGACATGGACGAAGTCGAAGCCATGGAATTCCTGCTCGACAAGATTCGCCAGACGAAGAACAACTCCGAGTTCTTCGACATGATGCGCCGCGGCGGCTAAGGCCTCCTCCCGCATCGCCACGAACGCCCGCGCAAGCGGGCGTTGTCGTTTCGGAGGTCCGGCCATAACCTGTACGTGAACGTTCACGTTGGACTATAATACGCGGCTGATTCAACCGTTTGCCGTTCCGGCCGGCCGCCGATGCCCAAGAACACCACTGAGGCCCCCACTGCACTGCTCACGGTGCGCGACGCCGCGCAGCGTCTGAACGTCACACCGCGCACGCTCAAGTATTACGAAGAGCGCGGCCTCGTCACCCCCACGCGCAGCGGGGGCCGCTACCGCCTCTACGACGAACAGGATCTCGAGCAGTTCGCGCGCATCCTGAGGCTGCGCTCGCTCGGCTTTTCGCTGCATGGCATCGCCGAAATGCTCAAGCGCCCGCTGGAGTCCGCAGGCGACGGACGCAAACACTACTCGCAGGACTCGCTGCAACACATCGCTCACGCGCTGAGCCAGCAGATCGAAACGCTCGACGCGCGCATCGCCGCCGTGCGCCGCGAATTGAAGGAAGCGCAAACCGTCCGCGCCGAGCTGGCCGACGACCTCGACTATCTGAGCAAGCGCCTCGCGGGCGTCCCCTCCGAAACGCTGATCGACGAGCGGCTCGCGGCCAGGAAGAAGCGCCGCACGGCCTCGAACACGCCGGACGATCGTGGGGCCGGCAACGACGGGGGCTCCCAATCATGAGCACCGCGCCGACCGGTCAACCGCTTTTCAGCGCGGAACGCCTGCGCGGCGATTTCTTCCCGTGGGTGCTCGCGCTCGCCACCGGGCTCGATTACTTCGACAACGCCATCTTCTCGTTCTTCACGAGCTACATCGCGGGCGGCATCAACGCCTCGCCGGACGAACTCGTCTGGTCGTCGAGCGCCTATGCCGTGGCCGCCGTGCTCGGCATCCTGCAGCAGCAGTGGTGGGTCGAGCGGCTGGGCTACCGGCGCTACGTGGGCGGCTGTCTGCTGCTCTATGCGGCCGGATCGGTGGCGGCCGCCCTTTGCGAGTCGTCGATCGAGCTCGCGTTCGCGCGCGGCTTCCAGGGCTATTTCATTGGCCCGATGATGGGCACCTGCCGCATCCTCATCCAGAGCTGCTTCACGCCGCAGCAGCGCCCCGTGGCAACCCGCGCGTTTCTGATCCTGATCGTGCTTTCGAGTGCGCTTGCACCGCTGGCGGGCGGCCTGCTGGTCTCGCATTTCGACTGGCGCGCGCTATTCGCCTGCACGGCGCCGGCCGGCGTGCTGTTCGCCATGCTGGCGCTCGCCGCCCTGCCCGACTCGGGCCATGTGCTCCCCGAGGAACGCGGCGAATCGCATTTCTGGCCCTACATCATCTTCGCCTTCGCCCAGGGGGCGCTGCAGATCGCCATGCAGCAGGTGCGCTTCGAGCTCTTCAGCACCTCGCCCGGGCTGATCGTGCTCACCGTTGCCGGAATCGGCGGGCTCGCCTGGTTCGTCTGGCAGCAGTGGCATCATCCGAAACCGCTCATGCGCCTGCACGCGCTGCGCGAGAAGACCTTTCAGGTCGGCATCGTGCTCTACATGGTTTATTACTACCAGAGCACGGCGCTCAGCTACCTCGTCTCGCGTTTCCTCGAAGGCGGACTCAACTATCCGGTCGAAAACGCCGGCCGGCTCACGGGCATCACGTCGCTGATCTCGGCTTCGGCATTGTTCCTCTATTTCCGCTACGCGAAGTCCGTCACGCGCAAGAAGTGGATCATCGTGCCCGGCTTCGTGCTCGCCGCGTTCGTCTCGCTCTGGATGACGCAGATGCCGCCCGACGTCAGCGAATCGTGGCTCATCGTGCCCCTGCTGGTGCGCGGTCTGCTGCTGCTCTTCATCGTGCTGCCGGTCGCCAACGTAACCTTCAGCATCTTCGCGATCGAGGAATTCACGCACGGCTACCGGCTCAAGAACATCGTGCGCCAGTTGACGATCTCGTTCGCCACGGCCAGCGTCATCATCATCCAGCAGCATCGGCTGGCGCTGCACGAATCGCGTCTCGCCGAGTTCGTGAATCCGTTCAACCCCGTCTTTCAGAACCTGTTTGCGACACTTACGCGCGGCTTCGAGGCGCTCGGCAGCACGCCCGGCGAAGCCCACGGGCTCGCAATCGGACAGATGAGCCGGCTGGTGGCCCAGCAAGCCAGTTTTCTGAGTTCGCTCGACGGTTTCTATTTCCTCATCGGCGTGGCGCTCTGCGGTGGTATCTTTGCGGCCTGGCAGAAGCAGATCAACTGACGACGAAATTCCTTTCACGAAACGATCCGGCGATGCTATCGAAACTATCCCAGTGGTTCGGCACGCGCCGCCGCGAGAAAGCGCTGCGCACCCACGCGATCGACGACGCGCTCTGGCAGGCAACGCTCGACGGCCTGCCCTTCCTCGCCCATCTCGACGCCGCCGGCCTCGCACGTCTGCGCGAACTCACGAGCCTCTTCATCGCGCAGAAAGAATTCTCGACAGCCCACGACCTCGAACTGACCGACCGGATGGTGGTCGCGATCGCCGTCCAGGCATCGCTGCCGGTGCTGAACCTCTCGCTCGACCTGTATCGCGGCTGGGTGGGCGTGATCGTCTATCCGGGCGAATTCGTGATCCGCAAAACCGTGGAGGACGAGGACGGCGTGGTGCACGAAGTCGAGCACGACGCGAGCGGCGAGGCCTGGGAAGGCGGCCCCGTCATTCTCTCGTGGGAAGACGCGCAGATGACCGACGGCAGCGACGCCTACAACGTCGTGATTCACGAGTTCGCGCACAAAATCGACATGATGAACGGCGAGACGGACGGTCATCCGCCCCTTTATCGCCGCTGGCACGCGCCGCTCGACGCGCCCGCCTGGGCGGACGTGTTCGACAACGCCTACGACCAGTTCTGCGCCAAGGTCGATGCCGTACCGGAGCGCCGCTGGGCGCGCTTCGAGCGCGAATCGCTGATCGATCCCTACGCGTCCGACCATCCGTCCGAATTTTTCGCGGTATGCAGCGAGGCGCTGTTCGTGAAGCCGCACGAGTTCGAAGCCGGGTATCCCGAACTCTACCGGCTGCTCGCACGCTACTATCGGCAGGATCCGGCGAAAACCGGCATCCTCGCCAGCCATGGCGAGTGAGTCCCAAAAATTCGCCAACCGGCTGATTTTCTGGCATAATCGCCGTTTTTCGACCTTAGGCAAGTGGCTCGCGCCCGAACAAAGTGCAAAAGCGAATTGCGAAAGCACGGGCAAAAGCGCCCTGCTGCATGGCGCGGCTGGGCACGCGAGTTGGCTACCGTCAGATTTAAGGAAAAACCATGAAAGAAGGCATTCACCCCGATTACCGCGAAGTCCTGTTCATCGACGTTTCGAACGACTTCAAGTTCGTGACCCGCTCGACCATCCAGACGCGCGAAACCGCCGAGTTCAACGGCAAGACCTACCCGCTCGCCAAGATCGAAGTGTCGTCGGAATCGCATCCGTTCTACACGGGCACGCAAAAGATCATGGACACGGCCGGCCGTGTCGAGAAGTTCAACAAGAAGTTCGGCGCACGCGCCTCGGGCAAGGCAGCGAAGTAATGTCTGCGCCGGCCCTCGCGCCGGTCCCGAACCCGCAAAAAGGGCAGCGATCGCTGCCCTTTTTTGTTGCCCGCGCGTTGCCCGTTCCACCAGGCCCGCCGGCACCATCCTGTTTGAGCCGTTATCTTTCGTTTTCGGCCGGCTGTCCGCCGTGACGCACACTCACCGGCCCGGCTAGAATGCCGGATTCGGGACGGCCGAGCACGTGCCGGTCCGGTTACCCGCCTACCTCGTACTGAATGAAGCCAGCCATCCGACTGACCGCCTCTGCCACCAGCGCGCTGCCGCGCTGGCTGCTGCTGACCATGTGTATCGTCTTCGCGTCGTTTGGCCTGTTCGGCCGCGATCCGTGGAAGAACGAGGACGCAGCGGGCTTCGGCGTGATGTGGACGATGGCAGGCGGCACGGCGCACGACTGGCTGCTGCCCAACCTCGTCGGCAAGTACATCACCGAAAACGGCCCGCTCGGCTACTGGCTCGGCGCATTGTGCATCCGCGTCTTCGCGCCGTGGGTCGACGCGAGCAACGCCTCGCGCGTCGCCACCGGCGTGCTGTTCTGCCTCGCCTGTGCCTTCGTCTGGTACAGCGCCTATCTGCTTGGCCGGCGCCCCGAGGTTCAGCCCTTCAAGTACGCGTTCGGCGGCGAACCCGAGCCGCGCGACTACGGCCGCACCCTCGCCGACGGCGCACTGCTGGTCCTGCTCGCCTGCTTCGGCCTGGCGGAACGCGGCCACGAAACCACGCCGCAGCTCATGCAGTTCGTGGGCATCGCGATGCTGCTGTACGGCATCGTGCGCGCCATCGACAAGCCGATCCAGGGTGCGCTCTGGTGGGGCTTCGCGCTCGGCGTCGTGATGCTCTCCAGCGGACCGGTGCAGGTGGGCGCCCTGCTCGTGGGTACGCTCGCGATGCTCGCCATCGCGCCGGAGACGCGCTCGCGCTGGCTGCTCGTCGCGGGGCTGCCGGTGGCGCTCGTGATTTCGGCGTCCTGGCCGTTCCTCGCGCTCCATCTCTATCCCGACGACGCCGTGTGGTTCCTCAACCAGTGGGCCCGTTCTAGCGTCAATGCCTACGCCGGGCCGCCGGGATCGGTGCTGCGCTACGCGGCGAAGAACCTGCCGCTCTTCACGTGGCCCGCGTGGCCGCTCGCGATGTGGGCCTGGTTCAGTTGGGCCGGCCTGCGCCGCGCGCCGCATATCGCTATTCCGCTTTCGGTCATCGTGCCGCTGCTGATCCTCGTGGTCGTGCAAAGCCACGAGACCAACCGCCTCTTCATGCTCGTGCTGCCGGCGCTCTCGGTGCTCGCCGCGTTCGCGCTGCCCACGCTCAAGCGCGGTGCGATCAACGCCATCGACTGGTTCGCGGTCCTGAGCTTCACCATACTCGGCACCTTCGTCTGGCTCGTGTGGCTCGCCGGCATGACCGGCTTTCCCGCGCCGCTCGCGCGCAATCTCGCGCGCCTCGCCCCGGGATTCACGCCGCAGTTCAAGATTCTGTCGTTCGCCTGCGCCGTGGCCGTGACGGTTTGCTGGATCATGCTCGCGCAGTGGCGCATAGCGCGGCATCCGAAGGTGCTCTGGCGCAGCGTCGTGCTCTCGAGCGGGGGCACCACGCTGATGTGGGTGCTGCTCATGACGCTGTGGCTGCCCGTCGTCAACTACAGCCGGACCTACAAGGACGTTGCCCAGCAGATCGCGGTGCACCTGCCCGCCGACTACTCGTGCATCTCGCCGGTGCGTCTTGGCGACGCGCAGATCGCGACCTTCGCCTACTTCGGCAAGATGCACTTCTCGTTCGACGAAGACTGCGACGTGATCCTGCGCCAGGACACCCAGGACTATGGCGAGCCGAGTTCGATGTCGAACTTCGCCTGGAAGCTGGTCTGGGAAGGCCGCCGCGCCGCCGACCGCGACGAGCGCTTCCGCCTGTACGTGCGCATCGACCGTCCGCAGCCGCCCGTGAAGCGCCGCATCTGGCGCCAGCGTCCGAACTGAGGCCGCGGTGAGCGGCACCGTCCTCGGCGACGTCCGCCGCATCGCCGGCCTCGCATGGCCGGTGCTGATCGGCCAGCTCGCGATCATTGCGTTCGGCGTGATCGACACGGCGATGGTCGGGCGCTACTCCGCCCTCGACCTCGCAGCGCTCGGGCTCGGTTCCTCGATCTACATCTCCGTCTATATCAGCCTCACCGGCGTGCTGAGCGCGCTGCAGCCGCTCGCTGCCCAGCTTTATGGCGCCCAGCGCGACGCCGAAATCGGCGAAGAAGTGCGCCAGGCGCTCTGGCTCGCGCTCGTGCTGATGGTGATCGGCGGGGCGATCCTCTATTTTCCGGGTCCGCTGCTCGACCTTGCCCGCGCCCCCGAAGCCCTGCGCGAGCGTACCGTCGACTACCTGCGGCTGCTAGCGTTCGGCCTGCCCGCCGGACTCGCCTTCCGGATCTACAGTTCGCTCGCGAACGCCGTGGGCCGGCCGCGCCTCGTGATGTTTCTCCAGTTGGGCGCGCTTGTGCTGAAGGTGCTGCTCAATCGCTGGCTCATCTTCGGCGGATTCGGCGTGCCGGGGCTCGGCGGCCCCGGCTGCGCGCTCGCGAGCACCGCGATCAACTGGGCCCTCGCCGCCTTCGCGGCGCTCGCCCTCACCCGCCTCGACGTATTCGCGCCGTTCAGCATCTTCCGGCACTTCTGCTGGCCGCACTGGAAGCGCCAGGCGGAACTGCTCAAGCTCGGCATTCCGATGGGGCTCTCGTATCTGATCGAGGTGACCTCGTACACGTTCATGGCGATCTTCATCGCGCGCCTCGGTACGACGACACTTGCCGGCCATCAGATCGCGGGCAACATCGGCGCCGTGCTGTACATGACGCCGCTCTCCATCGGCGTGGCGACCTCGACGCTCGTGGCCCAGGCACTGGGCGGCAATCGTCCCGCCGAGGCGCGCACGCTCGCGCGGCACGGCATCGCGACGGCGGTCAGCCTTGCCTGCTGCTTCGCGCTCGCGGTGTTCGCGCTGCGGCCGCTGATCATTGGCGGCTACACGCCCGACCCGGCTGTGCTGGCGAGGGCGATGCCGCTCGTCGCAATCGTCGCGCTGTATCACGTTTTCGACTCGCTGCAGGTCACCACGGCGTTTGCGTTGCGGGCCTACAAGGTCGCCGTCGTGCCGACCGTGATCTATGCCGTCGCGCTCTGGGGTGTGGGACTCGGCGGCGGCTACGCGCTCGGCTTCGACGTGACGGGCACGCTGCCGCTATGGGCCACCGGCGCGCGCGGCTTCTGGCTCGCCAACATGGCAAGCCTCGCGATTGCGGGCGCCGGCCTCATGCTCTATCTTTCGCGCGTTAGCACGCGGTATCTGCGCGAGCCGGCGTAATCCGCGCCACCTTCGCGGGCGCACTTCGGCTGGCGCTAACCCGCCGCCTGCGCCGCATGATAGGACGAACGCACGAGCGGCCCGGCCACCACCTCCCTGAAGCCCATGGCGAGCCCCGCGCCGCGTAGCGCGACGAAGGCTTCCGGACTCACGTAGCGTCGCACCGGCAAATGGAACCGCGACGGCGCGAGATATTGCCCGATCGTCAGGACTTCTACGCCGTGCGCGCGCAGATCGTGCATTGTCGCGAGCAGCTCGGCATCGGTCTCGCCGAGCCCCACCATCAAACCCGACTTCGTGACGAGCGAAGCGCAAGCCGCCTTCGCCCGCGCCAGCAGATCGAGCGAGCCGCGATAGTCCGCACCCGGGCGCGCCGCACGATAGAGCGACGGCACGGTCTCGACGTTGTGATTGAAGACGTCGGGCCACGCGACCGAAAGCGCGTCGAGCGCACGCGTGACGCGACCGCGAAAGTCCGGGGTCAGCAATTCGACGCCGATGCCCGGCACCCGCTCGCGCACCGCCTCCACGCAACGCGCGAAATGCGCGGCGCCGCCATCGCGCAGGTCGTCGCGGTCGACCGAGGTGATCACGACGTGCCGCAGGCCGAGCGCCGCGGCCGCCGACGCGAGATGGGTCGGCTCGTCGGCATCGAGCGGGTCCGGGCGGCCGTGCGCGACGTCGCAAAACGGGCACCGGCGCGTGCAGAGCCCTCCCATGATCATGAAAGTCGCCGTGCGCTGCGCGAAGCACTCGCCGATATTCGGGCACATCGCCTCTTCGCACACCGAATGAAGCCGATGCTCGCGCAGCACCGCCGCCACCTCCGCGATCGTTGCGCTCATCAGCGGCCTCGCGCGCAACCAGGGCGGCTTCGGCAACGCCGCCTCGGCCTGAACGATCTTCACGGGAATACGTGCGAGCTTTTCGCGGCTGCGCAAACCGTGCTGGCCGAGCGCGGTCGTAGCCTCGCGCGCCGTTTCGAACGTGGCGGAGTCCATGCTCAGGCCTCTTCGTCGAAAAAGGCCTTGAGCAGGCGATTGACTTCGGCGGCGCCCTCCATCTGCACCATGTGGCCCTGGCCCGCGATCACCTGCACCTGCACGCCCTGCGGCAAACCTTCCGCGTGGCGCGCGGGGATGATCTGATCGGCCGTGCCCCAGATCACGAGCACGCGAGGCGCAAGGGCGCCCAGCCGCTCGCGCAGGACATGCCGCTGCACCCCGCCCTCGAACGCCTGCGAGGCGATCTTCCTGAGCGCTTCCTGGACGCCTTCGAGCCGTTTGTACTTCACCAGATCCTCCACGAGCTGCCGCGTGACGAGCGCGGGATCGGCAAAGAGCTTCGTGACCGGCGCCTTCAAGGTGTTGCGGTTCGTGGCCGCGACGAAGCCCTCGATATAGGCGCCGTCGATTTCCTCGCCCAGCCCCGCGCTCGCGATCAGCGCAAGCGATGCGACGCGCGATGGCGCCCGCTGCGCAACCGTCATTGCCACGGCGCCGCCGAGCGAGTGCCCGACCAGATGCACGCGTTCGAGCTTTTGCGCGTCGAGAAAGTCGGTCACGCTCTGCGCAAGTTCGTCGAGACTGCCGGACTCGACGGCCTTGCCCGATTCGCCGTGCCCCGGCAGATCGAGCGCCCAGACCGTACGCCCGGTAGCGAGATCGGCGTGATTGAAGAGCCAGTTGTTCAGATCGCCGCCGAAGCCGTGAATCAGCACGACCGGCACCCCGCCGCCCTCGCCGAGCTTCAGATAACGGACCGTGCGCCCGCCGATCTGGGCCTTTTCCGGCTGCGGCCCCGCATCGCCGTCGGCGGCCGCGGCCGGCACGAAATCGCGCTGGAATTCGGCCACGGCCATATCGATATCGGCGTCGGCCGCCTCGGCGTCCGCCACCACGCCGAGCAGCGCGCCGACCGGCAAGGTTTCGCCCTCCTGCGCGATCTGCCGCCGCAGCACGCCCTCGAACGCGCATTCGACCCCCGAGGCGATCTTGTCGGTCTCGACGTCGAGCAGTTCCTCCCCCTTCGCCACCTTCTCGCCGAGCGACTTCAGCCAGCCATTCACCTGGCCCTGCTCCATCGAAAGCCCCCATTTGGGCATCGTGATCATGTGAATCGGCATGACTTCAGCTCCTGGCTTGGCGTGCGGCTTCGGCGATCTTCTCCGCCGAGGGAATGTACAGGTCTTCGAGCACGCCCGCGAACGGTACGGGCGTATGCGGCGCGGTGACCATGCCGACGGGCGCCTTGAGGTCGTGGAACGCGCGCTGCGCGACGAGCGCCGCGATATCGGTGGCGATCGAGCAGCGCGGATTCGCCTCGTCCACGACCACGACGCGGCCCGTGCGCCGGGCGCTTTCGAGGATCGTCTCCTCGTCGAGCGGCGAAGTCGTGCGCAGGTCGATCACGTCGGCTTCGATGCCCTCTTTCGCGAGCTTCTGCGCAGCGTCGAGTGCGTAATGGACCATGCGGCCATACGTGACGATCGTGACATCGTCGCCGTCTCGGGCGATGTTCGCCTCGCCGAAAGGAATCGAATACGACTCCTCGGGCACGTCGCCTTCCATGCCGTAGAGCAGCTTGTGCTCGCAGAAGATGACCGGGTCGTTGTCGCGTATCGCTTCGATCAGCAGGCCCTTCGCGTCGTAGGGCGTGGCCGGGCACACGACCTTGAGGCCGGGAACGTGCGTAAAGAGCGAGGTGAGCATCTGCGAGTGCTGCGCCGCCGCGCGCAGGCCCGCGCCGCACATCGTCCGGATCACGACCGGCGTCACGGCCTTGCCGCCGAACATGTAGCGGAACTTCGCCGCCTGGTTGAAGATCTGGTCGAAACACACGCCCATGAAGTCGATGAACATCAGCTCCGCCACCGGGCGCAGCCCGCAGGCCGCGGCGCCCACTGCCGTGCCGATGAACCCGCCCTCCGAGAGCGGCGTATCGAGCACGCGCCCCGGAAACTTGCCGTACAGTCCCTTCGTCACGCCGAGCACGCCGCCCCACGCGTCCTGCTCGCCGGGCGAACCCGCGCCGCCCGCGTTGTCTTCGCCCATCACGATCACGGTCTCGTCGCGCGCCATTTCCTGCGCCAGAGCCTCGTTGATCGCTTGCGAATAAGTGATTTTCCGTGCCATTTTCGTCTCCTTGATCTGGAATCCTGATGATGTGACGCGTCGGGGGTTCAGGGATACGACACGTATACGTCGGTAAGCAATTCCTCGTCGGCGGGCAACGGTGCGGCCTTGGCCTTCGTCACGGCGTCGTCGATCAACTGCTTCACTTCCTCGTCCACCTTGCGCAGGTCGTCCGCGCGCACCAGCTCGGCACGTACCGCGCGCTCCTCGAAGCGCTTCAGACAATCCTTCTCCTCGCGCAGCTTCTGGACCTCGCCGGGCGCGCGATAGGTCTGCGCGTCGCCTTCGAAGTGGCCGAAATAGCGCGACAGCTTCATCTCCACGAGCGTCGGGCCACCGCCATTGCGTGCCCGCGCAATCGCCTCGCCCATGGCCTCGTGCACGGCGAAGAAGTCGAAGCCGTCCACGATCACCCCGGGCATGCCGAAGCCGTTCGCGCGATCGGCGATGTTGTCGGCCGCGACCGACCACGTCGACGACGTCGCTTCCGCGTAGCCGTTGTTCTCCGCAACGAAGATCACCGGCAGGCGCCATACCGAAGCAAGGTTCATCGACTCGAATATCACGCCCTGATTCGAGGCGCCGTCGCCGAAGAAGCACACGCCCACACCGCCGGTCTTCTTCTGTTTGGCCGCGAGCGCCGCACCGCAGGTTAGCGGCCCGCCCGCCCCGACGATGCCGTTCGCGCCGAGCATGCCCTTCGAGAGATCGGCAATATGCATCGAGCCGCCCTTGCCTCGGCACGAACCCGTGGCTCGGCCGTAGATCTCGGCCATCATCTCGCGCACGTCGACGCCCTTGGCGATGCAGTGCCCGTGGCCGCGGTGCGTGGTCGCCACGTAGTCGGTATCGTTCAGATGGCTCATCGTGCCGACCGCCGACGCCTCCTCGCCGGCATACAGGTGAACGAAGCCCGGGATCTCGCCGGTGGCGAACTCCACGTGCAGCCGCTCTTCGAATTCGCGAATCGTGCGCATCGAGCGATAGGCGCTCAGCAACTGCTCTCGGTTCAACTGGGATGTAACAGACATGGTTGTCTCCTGGGTTGTCTGTCGGGTTGTGAAGCAGGTTAAAAGGTCCTCGCCGCCGCCTCGCGCAGCAATTGATGCGCGGCGGCATAACGCAACGTACGTGCAACGTCGACCGTAAGCGGACCGCCCCAGTCGAGCGACACCTCGTAGCGATCGCCGCGCGCCGGTTCGATTTCCCGTTCGCCGTCGAAGGCGAGCGTGCCGTGCCCCGCGTCGAGCGGCAGCGCCACGCCCGCTTCGAGCCGCTGGCAGGTGCGCAGCGTGAGCCGTTCGATGCGGCCGGGCGCAATGGGGGCGATGAGCGGCACGCCGTCCTGCCCGCCTGCGGGCGCGAAGGTCATGTGCAGGCCGTGCGCGGCATCGCGTCCGACCGGTGCAAAAGCGCCGCCGATGGCGGAAAGTCCGATGCCGTCCGGCATGGCGAAAGCAAGGAAGATCGATTCGATATCCGAACTTTCCGAAATGGCGCGCGCACCGATGAACGGTTGCCGCGCCACGCAGATATCGACGAGGGCAATCTCCTCGCGCCCGCGGCTCGGCCCTTCGATACAGCGTGCGACGAGCCGCTTGTTTCGCGTGAACGCGACGTCCGCCGGCACGGCGCCGGTCGCGACCAGCGCGCCCGCGAGTCCCGCGACTGTCGCCTCGCGCAACTCGGGAAAGGCGTTATTGGTGCCGGTGGAGAGCGCGAGCAACGGCGTATCGCCGCAGTGCGCGGCGACCGCGCGATGGGTGCCGTCGCCGCCCAGCACCGCGATCAGCGACACCTCTTCGCGCACCATGTGCGCGACGCCTGCGTGGGTGTCGGCAACGCTCTCGGTAATCGGCAGAGGGATGAACTCGACTTCGGGCCAGGGCTCGTGCGCGGCGACCGCGGCATGCGTTTCGATGGCGCGCAGCAGCAGCGCGGCGACGCCGGTCTGATCGCGCAGGGTCAGCACGCGAGCGACGCCCAGCGCGCCCAGACCAGCAAGAAGGCGCACGGCCATGTTGGCCTTTTCGGCCGTGGGAAAGACCGAGGCATGCGAGGTAAGACGGCGGATATCGCGCCCCGATGCGGGGTTGACGATCACGCCAACAGTTGCGGGCGTCGGCACGGGCTGTGTCTCCGGTTCGCGCCGGGCGCGGCGCGAACTTGTTGTCGATCTTGTTGCTGAGATGCCGGCACATTCGGCTGCCGGGTCTGTCCGCCAACTCTGCAAGCGTTGTGCCAGAGAGCCGGAGGCGACGGCCATCGTCCGCAAACCGGCTTGCGACGGCCCGCGCCGCGCTTCGCCCGGTTCATCGGCGCGGGCGAAACCGCAGATCGGCCGTCTCACTCACGACGCCGAGCGGCAAACGTGCGAGACGGCCCGGCACGCACGCGCGACCGCGTTCTGCCCGCGGCCCCGCCCGGCAAGGCCTCAGGCCTGTCTCCCGCGCAACCGGCATGACGGGCGACGACCTGAGACGACCGTCTCAGACGTCTCGCATGCTGCAGTGCGGTGTGATTGCGCGGCGCAGATGTGCTACAAAAAAATCCCCGGGCATGCTTCGCCATGCCCGACGCCAGAGCCAGGATCCGCCCATGCCCTACCCCGTTGCGTCCAGCCGGCACGCCGAGCGCGTGCGCGGCGCCGTCGAAGGCCGCCTCCCCGCGCCAGCCGATTCGACGCGGCTCGTCTCGTCGTGGCAACGCTCGTTCGAGCGCTACCAGCTCGACCCAGGTTCCGTGATCGGTCCGCGCGTCCTGAGCGCCGGCGAGCTGCGCGAGATCCGCGAGCGCGAGGAGGCTTTCCTGCGCGCCTCGGGCCAGTGTCTTTCGCGCCTGCACGAGACCATCCGCGACGCCGATTACTGCGTCATGCTGACCGATGCCCACGGCGTCACCATCGACTACCGCATCGACCGCGAGCGGCGCAACGACTTCAAGCACGCGGGGCTCTATATCGGCTCGTGCTGGTCCGAAAGCGAGGAAGGCACCTGCGGGATCGCGAGCGTGCTGACCGATCTCGCGCCCATCACGGTCCACAAGACCGATCACTTCCGCGCCGCCTTCACCACGCTCACCTGCAGCGCCGCGCCGATCTTCGCACCGGGCGGCGAGCTGATCGGCGTGCTCGATGCATCCGCCGTCCAGTCGCCCGACAACCGCGACAGCCAGCGCATCGTCAATCAACTGGTGCGCCAGAGCGCGACGCTCATTGAAGACGGCTACTTTCTCCACCGCACGTCCTCGTGCTGGATCCTCTTCGGGCATCAGAGCCGCAACTACGTCGAGGCCCAGCCCGAGGTGCTGATCGCCTTCGACGAGAACGGCAACGTCGTCGCCGCGAACCGGCGCGCGCGCGAATGCATCGCGGGGCTTGACGGGCCGCGCCACATCGACGAAATCTTCGATTCGTCGCACGTCCAGTTGCGCGATCTCGGCCGCATCGAGGCCATCGCCACACTGCGGCTGCGCGCGACGGGCATGACGCTCCACGCGCGCATACGCGCGCCGCTGGGACGAACTGCGGCACCGGCCGCCGCCGTCCTGCATGGCGCCGTGCCACTGCGCGAGGAGCGCGCCGACGCACGCCTCGACTGCAGCGCGCTCGGGCCTTTTCTGCGCAGCCCGGACGCGTGCGTCGCCGGGAACGCCCGCATCGCCCAGCGTATTGCGGGCAAGCGCCTGCCGATCCTGCTGCTCGGCGAGACCGGCGCGGGCAAGGAAGTATTCGCACGCGCGATCCACGACGCGGGCCCGCGCCGCAACCGTCCCTTCGTCGCCGTGAATTGCGGCGCGCTGCCGGAATCGCTGATCGAGAGCGAACTCTTCGGCTATGCACCGGGCGCTTTCACGGGTGCGCGGCGTCACGGCGCGCGCGGCAAGATCGCCATGGCCGACGGCGGCACGCTCTTTCTGGACGAAATCGGCGACATGCCGCTCGCCCTGCAGACGCGCCTGCTGCGCGTGCTGGCCGAAGGCGAGGTCGTGCCGCTCGGCAGCGAGGCGCCGGTACGCGTCGATCTCGAAGTGATATGCGCGACCCATCGCGATCTCGCGCATATGGCGGCCCAGGGCGACTTTCGCGAGGATCTCTACTACCGGCTCTGCGGCGCCGTGCTCACGCTGCCGCCGTTGCGGGAGCGACGCGATATCGGCACGCTGATCGAAACGGTCTTCGCAGAGGAAGCCCAGGCCGCCGGCCGCCCGCTCGTGCTCGACGGCGCGCTCGCCGTGCGGCTGGCGTCCTGCGCCTGGCCCGGCAATCTGCGGCAACTGCGCAACGCCCTGCGCTACGCCTGCGCCGTCTGCGACACCGTGCGTGTCGAGGCGCGCCATCTGCCCGGCGATCTGGCCGCACAGTTGCCGGGCGCCGTCCATGGACCGGACGAGACGGGCGCCGCTGCCCTTGCCGACGAGCGCGAGCGCATCGTCGCCGCGCTGCGTACCCACCACTGGCGGCCCAATGCCGCCGCACTGGCGCTCGGCATCTCGCGCGCAACGCTGTACCGGCGCATCGCGAAGCTCGGGATCGTCGCTCCGCATCGCGCCTGAGCCTGCATGGCGAAACCGAGGGCCGGGCTTCTTCGTTGCGCCCGCCCCCACTGACCGCGTTGCCATTGCATAGAAGTATTAAAAATTGTGCGACGCGATTTACTTGCCACAATTCGATCGGTATAAATCGAGCGCTTCCCGTTCACGGATACGCCAACTGGCCTATTCTTGTAGCGCAGCACTAACGACTACTGGATGCGTCGTCCGTTCCCGGCTAACTGGACTTGCCCTCAATGGAGTGATTGCCATGCTGAAAAAGCTGCTAATGCTGTTCGTTGCGCTCGGATTGTCCCTGTCCGCACTGACGGCCGCTGCTGTCGAAGTGAACACCGCCGACGAAACCGCGCTGGAAACCGTCAAGGGCATTGGCCCGGCCCACGCAAAAGCGATCATCGACGAGCGGACGAAAAACGGCCCGTTCAAGGACGCCGACGATCTCGTGAGCCGCGTCAAGGGCATCGGCCCGAAGTCGGTGCAGAACCTCGAAGCAGCGGGGCTGACGATCAACGGCTCGTCGGCGCCGCCGGCTGGCAACGGCAAGACCGCCGCATCGAAGAGCAGCAAGACGGCAGCCGCGACCCCGGCCGCTGCGACCGCGTCCAGCCCTGCAACGGCGGCTGCGCCGGCCGCCAATGCGGCCTCGGGAACGACGGCCACCAAGTCGAAGCACAAGAGCAAGAAGGAGAAGGCAGCCGAGGCCGCAAGCGCCGCAGAGGCCGGCCCGGCGGCTTCCGCGCCGGCGGGCGCCTCGGAGACTACGGCGAAGAAGAGCAAGAAGTCGAAGAAAGCCAAGGCCGCTTCGGCCGCGGCAGCTTCCGGCGCCTGATGCCCGCCGTGCGCGGCACAGCGCTGCGCATCAAGACAACAGACCGTGCAATACGGCGCGCAAACCGGCATCCGGATAACGCGCCGCCCATTTTCCGGCCGCACACGTTCCGTGGCGGCCAACTACCAGAGAGATCGACATGAGCCTGCTAGACACCCTCGGTTCCCTGCTCGGCGGATCGTCGCAAGAAGGCGGCGGCCAACAGCAACTCATCGCTACGGCGATGGAATTCGTCAACAACCAGCCCGGCGGCCTGAACGGGCTGATCGAGAAGTTCCAGCAAGGCGGCCTGGGCGACGTGGTGCAGTCCTGGGTCGGCAACGGCGAAAATCAGGCGGTTTCCGGAGACCAGTTGCAGAACGTACTGGGCTCGGATGCCGTCGCGGGCCTCGCGCAGAAGGTCGGTTTGCAGCCCGACCAGGTGAGCGGCCTGCTCGCTCAGGTACTGCCGCACGTCGTGAACGCCGGCACGCCCAACGGCGAAGTCCCTAGCGGCGGCCAGATCAACGGCGAGAGCGTGCTCGGCACGCTGGGCGGCCTCGCGTCGCTGCTCGGCGGAAACAAGCAGGCTTAAGCGCCGGTGGGGTGGCGCGGGGTGTTTCCCGCGCCTGTAAAAAAGGGCAACGGATCGCTCCGCTGCCCTTTTTATTCATAACACGCCGTTCAGTGCACGACGCGTTCGAACACCAGCTTGCCGTCGTACACATCGACCGGAATCACGTCTTTCGGACCGAACTTGCCCGCGAGAATCAGCTTCGCGACCGGATTCTCGATCTCCTGCTGGATCGCGCGCTTGAGCGGCCGAGCACCGAACAGCGGATCGTAGCCAACCTCGGCGATCTTCGCGAGCGCCTCGTCCGACACCACGAGTTCCATTTCGAGCTTCTCCAGACGTTCGCGCAGACGCTGCAACTGGATCTTCGCGATCGACTCGATGTTTTCCTTGCCGAGCGCGTGGAACACGACCACCTCGTCGATCCGGTTCAGGAACTCGGGGCGGAACTGCTGCTTCACTTCGTTCCAGACCGCGTCCTTCACCGCTTCCTGCGGCTCGCCCGCCATCGCCTGGATCAGATGCGAACCCAGGTTCGACGTCATCACGATCACCGTGTTCTTGAAGTCGACAGTGCGGCCCTGGCCATCGGTCATGCGGCCGTCGTCGAGCACCTGCAGCAGCACGTTGAACACGTCCGGGTGCGCTTTCTCGACCTCGTCGAGCAAGATCACGCTATACGGCTTGCGGCGCACGGCCTCGGTCAGATAGCCGCCCTCTTCGTAGCCCACGTAGCCCGGCGGCGCGCCGATCAAACGCGCGACACTGTGCTTCTCCATGAACTCGCTCATGTCGATGCGGATGAGATGTTCCTCCGAATCGAACAGGAAACCTGCCAGCGCCTTGCACAGCTCGGTCTTGCCCACGCCGGTCGGCCCGAGGAACAGGAACGAGCCATACGGCCGGTTCGGGTCCGCAAGACCGGCACGCGAACGGCGGATCGCGTCGGCCACCGCGGTGATCGCCTCGTCCTGGCCCACCACGCGCTCATGCAGCTTGTCTTCGATGAGCAGCAGCTTTTCGCGCTCGCCCTGCATCATGCGCGACACGGGAATACCGGTCGAGCGCGAGACGACTTCCGCGATTTCCTCCGCACCCACCTGCGTACGCAGCAGACGATGGCGCGTCGGGTTGTTCTGCTCGTCGGCCTCGGCCTGGGTGACCTGCTTCAATTGCGCATCGAGTTGCGGCAGTTTGCCGTACTGCAGTTCGGCGACCTTTTCGAGCTTGCCTTCGCGCTGAAATTTCGTAATCTCGGCTCGCACGCGGTCAATCTCTTCCTTGATCTGCGCGCTGCCCTGCACGGCCGCCTTCTCGGCGGTCCAGATTTCTTCGAGATCCTTATATTCGAGGCTCAGGCGGTCGATCTCTTCTTCGATCAGTTGCAGACGCTTCTGCGAGGCTTCGTCCTTTTCCTTCTTGACAGCTTCGCGCTCGATCTTCAACTGGATCAGACGGCGGTCGAGCTTGTCCATCTCTTCGGGCTTCGAATCGATTTCCATCTTGATCTTCGAAGCGGCTTCGTCGATCAGATCGATGGCCTTGTCGGGCAGGAAACGATCCGTGATGTAGCGGTGCGAGAGTTCCGCCGCCGCAACGATCGCCGGGTCGGTGATTTCCACGCCGTGGTGCAGTTCGTACTTCTCCTGCAGCCCGCGCAAGATCGCAATGGTCGCCTCGACCGACGGCTCGTCAACGAGCACCTTCTGGAAGCGGCGCTCCAGCGCGGCATCCTTTTCGATGTACTTGCGATATTCGTCGAGCGTGGTCGCGCCGATACAGTGCAGTTCGCCGCGCGAGAGCGCCGGCTTGAGCATGTTGCCCGCATCCATGGCGCCTTCGGCCTTGCCTGCGCCCACCATCGTGTGAATTTCGTCGATGAATACGATGGTCTGCCCTTCGTCCTTGGCAATGTCGTTCAGCACGGACTTCAGACGCTCCTCGAACTCGCCGCGATACTTCGCACCGGCGAGCAGCGCCGCCATGTCGAGCGACAGCACGCGCTTGCCCTTGAGCGTTTCCGGCACTTCGCCGTTGACGATGCGCTGCGCGAGCCCTTCGACGATCGCCGTCTTGCCCACGCCCGGCTCGCCGATCAGCACCGGATTGTTCTTGGTGCGGCGCTGCAGGATCTGGATCGAGCGGCGGATTTCGTCGTCGCGGCCGATCACGGGATCCAGCTTGCCGGCGCGGGCACGCTCCGTCAGGTCGACGGTGTATTTCTTGAGCGCTTCGCGCTGGCTTTCGGCATCCTGGCTGTTGACCTGCGCGCCGCCGCGCACGGAGACGATCGCCGCTTCGAGTGCTTTACGCGTGAGGCCATGTCGGCGCGCGATCTGACCCGCATCGCCCTTGTCCTCGGAGACGGCGAGCAGGAACATTTCGCTCGCGATGTAGCTATCCCCCAGCTTCTGCGCTTCCTTGTCGGCCTGATTGAGCAACCCCGCCAGTTCGCGGCCGATCTGCACGTTGCCGTCGGTGCCCTGCACCTGCGGCAGACGGTTGATCACGTCGTTGAGCGCGTTCTGCAGCGCCTGCACCTGCACGCCGGCCCGCGACATCAGCGAACGCGCGGAGCCGTCCTGCTGCGCAACCAGCGCGGCAAGCAGGTGAACCGGTTCGATGTACTGGTTATCGTGCCCGACCGCGAGGCTCTGGGCGTCGGAAATTGCTTCCTGGAACTTGGTGGTGAGTTTGTCGATTCTCATTTAAAACGAGACCTCCAGATTTTTAACTGTCACCAAATTTGAGGGGGATTGCGCCAGTTTCAACCTTGTTTATGTCAAATTTTCCGATTCCATGGCTCGGGCGTGCCTTGGAGCCTGTGGCAGGCAACCATGCGGCCGATTGTCATCCTGGCGGGTCGAGAACTCGAATCAGTGTTTGCGCGACGGCGAACGCGGTGCTGCTCCCGCAGTTGTCCCCGCGGTTGTCCCCGCGGTTGCCCCTGTTACCGCCCTTTTCTCAGGCCGCACCAGGACGATCGGCGCGAGTCCGAGCAGGCCCGCCAGTTCCGTCTTCGGTCGCGCGAGTTCGCCTATCGTATGGCGATCGAGTTCGGCGAGAAATGCGTCGCGCGCAGCCGCCAGCGCGTACTTGAGGCGGCAATGGGGTTCGATCGCGCAGTGGCGGCGCTCGCCGTTTTCGTCAGGAAAACAGCCGACCAGTGCGAAGTCGCTCTCGGTCTGCCTCACCACCTCGCCGACCGAAAGCGCGAGCGAATCCGCCGCCAGCCGCAGGCCGCCGTTCCGCCCGCGGATCGTGTCCACCCAGCCCAGTTCGCCAAGGCGCTGGACGACCTTCATCAGATGGTTTTTCGAAATGCCGTACGCGTCCGAAATTTCCTGGATCGTAGTAAGACCGTCGCGGCGCAGCGCGAGGTAGAGCATCACTCGCAGCGAGTAGTCGGTGTAGTCGGTCAGCTTCATGATTCTGGCGGCGCACGATAGAACGTCGAAGCCTGCACAATAACATGCAGGCACGGTGCACATTTTAGCGTGCCTGGGTATGATGCACGTTGGGTTCAAGCCGAACCCAACTCATCCGATTCGCCCGCAGCATGATGACCTCCACCGCCTCCACCCGCACCAGCGCCGCCGACCCGCGGCACGCCGAACCCGCGGAAGACAACATTCGCGAACTCGTTTACGCGTTCTATGACCGCGTGCGCGACGATGCCCTGCTCGGTCCGGTCTTCGACAGCGTGCTCTCGGGGCGCTGGGACGACCATCTGCCGAAAATGTGCCGCTTCTGGACCAGCCTCGTCCTCGGCACCAAAAGCTACCGCGGCAACGTGCAGCAGGTGCATCAACCGCTGCCGGGCATCGAGCCCCGGCATTTCAGCCGCTGGCTCTATCTGTTCCTCGATACGGTCGAGTCGCGCTATCAGCCTGCTGCCGCCGTGCAGTTCATGGAACCGGCCCTGAGAATCGCGCAGAGCCTGCAATTGAGCCGCTTCGGCTGGGATTACACCATTCCCGCCGAGCAGCAGGCGCTGCTCGAGCGCGTCGCTCCGCGCCGCCGGCCGCCGGGTGTCGACGACGATCACGACTTGCCGGTCCGTCCGGCTGGCGAACCGTTTCCGGCGAAAATCGTCGGCCAGGCGATGGATTGATTCGAAGCGCCGCGCGCGGGGTTCGCCGCGCGTGTGGCGTGGTTAGCGCGGAATGGCTGTTAGTTGCGTTTTAGATGCTCGATGTGAATCTTGCATTTCCGCGCCTCGGGCATCAAGACCGCGCCCTACTCTTTCGCCTGCACTCCATTCCCCGAATCCACGCCCCAGCGTGCGAGGGCCGCATCATCGCTCACGCGGGCGTCCACCCACCGGGCGCCCTGCTCCGTCTCCTCCTTCTTCCAGAACGGCGCCTCGGTCTTGAGGTAGTCCATCACGAACTCGCACGACGCGAACGCGTCGCCACGGTGCATCGAGGTCGTCGCCACCAGCACGATCTGGTCGAGCGGCGCGAGCTTGCCCACCCGATGCACGATCAGCACCTCGATATCGGGCCAACGCCGCTGCGCCTCGGCCACGATGCGCTCGAGCGCCTTCTCGGTCATGCCCGGATAGTGCTCCAGCTCCATCGCCGCGACGGTGCTGCCCTCATTCAGATCGCGCACGGTGCCGACGAAGCACGCCACAGCGCCAATCGCCGGATTGCGCGCGCGCAGTTGCGCGACCTCCGTCGTCAGGTCGAAATCTTCGGTTTGCACGCGCACGGGCATGGCCGCTCTCCTCCTCGCGCCTCAGCCGCCCGTCACGGGCGGAAAGAACGCCACCTCGCAGCCTTCGGTGATGCGCGTGCCCGGCTCCGTCATGACGTGATTGCAGGCCATGCGCAACGTGCGGCCTTCCGCCAGCGTCTCGGCCCAGGCGCCCCCTCGCGCGCGCAGCCAGCCGCGCACGTCGCCAACCGTCGCGATGCCGTCGGGCACCGTCACCGATTCCTGCGCCACGCCCAATGCTTCGCGCACGCTCGCAAAAAATCTCAACTGGATCTTCATGAAGTCCGGCTCAATACAGCAATTCAGTAAAAGGGATGAAGCGCACCGTCTCGCCCGCGCTGATCGCGTGATTGGGCGGATTGTCGATCAGGCCGTCGCCCCAGACCGTGGACGTCAACACCGCCGAGCTCTGGTTCGGGAACAGATCGAGCCCGCCCGCCCCGTTCACGCGCGCGCGCAGGAATTCGTTGCGCCGGTCGGCCTTCGCCTGCGTGAAATCGGCGCGCAGCGAAAGCGCGCGCGGATTCACCTGGGTCGCGCCGGCGAGGCGCAGCAGAAACGGCCGCACGAACAGCAGGAAGGTCACGAAGCTCGATACCGGATTGCCCGGCAGGCCGATGAAGAACGCCTCGTCGCCCGACGCGCCCGCCGTCTCGCCGCGCCGCACCGCGCCGAACGCCAGCGGCTTGCCCGGCTTCATGGCGATCTGCCACATCGAGAGCCGCCCTTCGGCTTCCACGGCCGGCTTGACGTGATCTTCCTCGCCCACCGATACGCCGCCGCAGGTCAGAATCAGATCGTGACCGGCGGCCGCCTCGCGCAGGGTCGCGCGCGTCGCATCCAGCCGGTCCGGCACGATGCCGTAGTCCGTTACCTCGCAGCCGAGATTGCGCAGCAGCCCGTTGAGCGTGTAGCGGTTCGAGTTGTAGATCGCGCCGGGGCGCAGCGGCTCGCCGGGCATCGTCAGTTCGTCGCCCGTGAAGAACACTGCGACCTTGACGCGGCGCACGACCGCGAGCGTCGCGCAGCCCACCGATGCCGCGAGGCCGAGCGCCTGCGGCGTGAGCCGCGTGCCGGCGGGCAGGATGACCGAGCCCTTGCGGATATCCGCGCCCTGCACCGTGATCCATTCGCCGGCCTTGGGCGTGTGCAGAAAGGTCACCTCGCCTTCCGCGGCTTCCGTCTGCTCCTGCATGACCACCGCGTCCGCGCCGGGCGGCACGGTCGCCCCCGTGAAAATGCGCGCGGCCGTGCCCGCCGCCAGCGGCTGCGGGGCGTAGCCCGCGGGAATGCGCTGCGACACCGGCATATGCCGGTTGCCCTGCACGAGATCGGCCACGCGCACCGCGTAGCCGTCCATCGCGCTCGTGTGCATCGGCGGCACGTCGAGCGGCGAAACGACGTCGACCGCCAGCACGCGGTTCAGCGCGTCGAGCGTCGGCAGCGTTTCGGTCGCATCGGCGGTGCCGGCGATTGGCCGGGCCGCGCCGAGCAGCGTTGCAAGGGCGTCGGCGGTGGAAAGCATCGGCGCGCGCGGCGCCGGTGCGGAAGTGGGGGAAGTGGACATCGGAGCGGCTGGCAGGCGGCCGCGGGGCCGCCTTCAACGGTTGGTCTGCCGTTATTGTAGCGGCGCGGACGCGGCGTTGCGCCGCGTCCTTCGTATGCCGCGGATTCGGGCCGCGATCGTCCGGGAACGGCCCGGATCAGTCCGCCGTGTGGGCGGCGATGTAGTCCTTCACGCGCTGGACGTCGGCCGGCACGACTTCGAAACGCTGCGGCAGCGATTCGAGCCCGGCGAACGCGGCCGGACGCTCGGCCTCGCGGTCGAGCGCCTCGCGAATCGTCTCGCCGAACTTGATCGGCTGCGCCGTTTCCAGCACGACCATCGGCACGCCGGGCTGCAGATGCTCGCGCGCGACCTTCACGCCGTCAGCCGTATGCGTGTCGATCATCGTGTTGTAGCGCGAAAAAACGTCGCGGATCGTCGCGATGCGGTCAGCGTGGCTGCTGCGGCCCGAAACGAAGCCGAACTGCTGCACGCGCACGAAGTCGCCGCTCGCCGCGAGATCGAAGCCGCCCTTCTCCTCCACGTCGCGAAAGAGTTGCGTGACGCGCGCCGGATCGCGGCCGAGCAGGTCATAGACGAAGCGCTCGAAGTTCGAAGCCTTCGAGATATCCATGCTCGGGCTGCTCGTGTGCCATGTTTCCGCCGAGCCGCGTACGCGGTAGATGCCGGTGCGAAAGAATTCGTCGAGCACGTCGTTTTCGTTGGTCGCCACGACGAGCTTTTCGATGGGCAGGCCCATCATGCGCGCGATATGGCCCGCGCAGACGTTGCCGAAGTTGCCCGAGGGCACCGTAAAAGCGACGCGCTCGTCGTTGCTCTTCGTGGCCGCGAAATAGCCCGCGAAGTAGTAGACGACCTGCGCGACGACGCGCGCCCAGTTGATCGAGTTGACCGTGCCGATCTTTTGCTTCGCTTTGAATGCGTGATCGTTCGAGACGGCCTTGACGATGTCCTGGCAGTCGTCGAACACGCCTTCGACCGCGAGGTTGAAGATATTCGGATCCTGCAGGCTGAACATCTGCGCCGTCTGGAACGCGCTCATTTTCTTGTGCGGCGAGAGCATGAACACGCGCACGCCCTTCTTCCCGCGCATCGCGTACTCGGCGGCGCTGCCCGTGTCGCCCGAAGTCGCGCCCAGAATATTCAGTTGCTGGCCGGCCTTTGCGAGCGTGTACTCGAACAGGTTGCCGAGCAGTTGCATCGCCATGTCCTTGAACGCGAGCGTCGGGCCGTTCGAGAGTTCGAGCAACGAAAGCCGCGCGCCGTTCTCCTCGCCTAGCGTAGTGAGCGGCGTGATCCGGCTGGCGTCCTCGCCGTGGCGCACGTTGCAATAGGTCGCGGCCGTGTAGGTACGGCGCGTGATGTCGCGCAGATCTTCGGCGGGAATGTCGTCGCAGAACTTCGAGAGGATCTCGAACGCGAGATCCGCGTACGAGAGACCGCGCCAGCGCGCGA
Source organism: Paraburkholderia sp. AV2 (assembly GCF_054968425.1). Taxonomy (NCBI): domain Bacteria; kingdom Pseudomonadati; phylum Pseudomonadota; class Betaproteobacteria; order Burkholderiales; family Burkholderiaceae; genus Paraburkholderia; species Paraburkholderia sp. AV2. The sequence continues at coordinate 206,735 of NZ_JBANLK010000002.1, read as the reverse complement.
GCTCATCGGCCGTGACCTGCGGGTACTGCGCCGGCAGATACAGGCCGCCGTCGCGCGCGAGGCCGCCCAGCAGGATGTCCGAGAACGAGTGATGTTCGCCGGCGCCCGCGCCGCGCGTGGATACGTAATTCATTGCCATCGCCTTAAATACGCCTTAGTTCAGTCCTTCCATGCGCAGCTTCGTCACCGACGACTTCACCGTCGCCAGCTTCTCGATCTGCGCGATCGCCGCGTTCACGTTCTTTTCGACCGTGATGTGCGTGATCAGGATGATGTCGGTTTCCGCCTTGCCCTGCGCGTCGATCTGCTCCGATTCCTTCTGCAGCAGCGCGTCGATCGAAATGCCGCTGTCGGCCAGGATGCGGGTGATGTCGGCCATCACGCCCGTCTGGTCGGCCACGCGCAGGCGCAGGTAGTAGCCGCTCGTCACTTCGTCGATCGGCAGGATCGGCGTGTTCGAGAGGCTGTCCGGCTGGAACGCGAGGTGCGGCACGCGATGCTCGGGGTCGGCCGTGTGCAGGCGCGTGACGTCCACGAGATCGGCGACCACGGCGGAGGCCGTCGGCTCCGCGCCCGCGCCCTTGCCGTAGTAAAGCGTCGTGCCCACGGCGTCGCCGTGCACGACCACCGCGTTCATCGCGCCTTCCACGTTCGCGAGCAGGCGCTTGGCGGGAATCAGCGTGGGATGCGTGCGCAGCTCGATGCCCTTTTCCGTGCGGCGCGCGATGCCGAGAAGCTTGATGCGATAGCCTAGTTCTTCGGCGTACTTGATGTCGATGGCGTCGAGCTTGCTGATGCCTTCCACGTAGGCCTTGTCGAACTGCACCGGCACGCCGAACGCGATCGCGCTCATGATCGTGGCCTTGTGCGCGGCGTCCACGCCCTCGATGTCGAAGGTCGGATCGGCCTCGGCATAGCCGAGTTCCTGCGCGGCCTTCAATGCCGTCGCGAAGTCGAGGCCGCGCTCGCGCATCTCCGAAAGAATGTAGTTCGTCGTGCCGTTGATGATGCCCGCGATGTACTGGATGCGGTTCGCCGTCAGGCCTTCGCGCAGCGCCTTGATGATGGGAATGCCGCCCGCCACCGCCGCTTCGAACGCCACCATCACGCCCTTCGCGCGCGCCGCCTGGAAAATCTCGGTGCCATGGACCGCCAGCAGCGCCTTGTTCGCGGTGACGACGTGCTTGCCGTTCGCGATGGCGCGCAGCACAAGGTCCTTCGCGAGCGTCGTGCCGCCGATCATTTCGGCAATGATCGAAATCGACGGATCGTCAGCCACCGCGTTGAAGTCGGTCGTCAATTCGACCGTGCCGGCCTCGCTGCCGAGCGCCGCCGTCGCCTTGGCCGGATTGCGCACGGCAATGCGCGCGATCTCGATGCCGCGGCCCGCGCGGCGTTTGATTTCTTCCTGGTTGCGGCGCAGTACCGTGAAGGTGCCGCTGCCCACCGTGCCGAAGCCCAAGAGACCTACTTTGATCGGTTCCATGCAGCGTGTGTTCGTCTAAGAGTTTGAAAGGGAATCGGGATTCAGTTGCCGTGCTGCTTGCGATAGCCGTCGAGGAAACGCGCGATGCGGTTGATCGAATCGGTCAGGTCGTCCACGTTCGGCAGGAACACCACCCGGAAGTGGTCCGGCTGCTTCCAGTTGAAACCCGTGCCCTGCACGAGCAACACGCGCTCCTGCAGCAGCAGGTCGAGAATGAACTGCTGGTCGTTCTGGATCGGATAAAGCTTCGGGTCGAGGCGCGGGAACATGTAAAGCGCCGCCTCGGGCTTCACGCAGCTCACGCCGGGAATCGCCGTCAGCATCTCATAGGCGAGTTCGCGCTGGCGATAGAGGCGCCCGCCGGGCTGGATCAGCTCGTTGATGCTCTGGTAGCCGCCCAGCGCCGTCTGGATCGCGTACTGGCCCGGCACATTCGCGCACAGGCGCATCGACGCCAGAATGCCGAGGCCTTCCGTGTAGTCCTTCGCGTGGCGGCGGTTCTCGCCCGTCATGCCGGAAAGGAACATCCAGCCCGCGCGGTAGCCGCACGCGCGATAGCTTTTTGACAGGCTGTTGAACGTGACCGTGATCACGTCTTCGGAAAGCGAGCCGAGCGCCGTGTGCGTCTTGCCGTCGTAGACGATCTTGTCGTAGACCTCGTCGGCGAACAGGATCAGGCCGTGCTCGCGTGCGATGGCGACGAGGCCGCGCAGCAGGTCGTCCGAATAGAGCGCGCCGGTCGGGTTGTTCGGGTTGATGACGACGAGCGCCCGCGTGTTCGGCGTGATCTTCGCCCGAATGTCGTCCAGGTCGGGCATCCACGCGTTCGATTCGTCGCAGATGTAATGGACCGGCGTGCCGCCCGACAGACTCACCGCGGCCGTCCACAGCGGATAGTCGGGCGCCGGCAGCAGCACTTCGTCGCCGTCGTTCAGGAGCGCCTGCATGGCCATCACGATCAGTTCGGAGGCGCCGTTGCCGATGTAGATGTCGTCGAGCTCGACCCCCTTGATGTCCTTTTGCTGGGCGTAATGCATGATCGCCTTGCGCGCGGCGAACACCCCCTTCGAATCCGAATAGCCCGACGAACTTGGCAGGTTCAGGATCATGTCCTGAATGACCTCGTCCGGCGCGTCGAAGCCGAACGGGGCGAGATTACCGATATTCAGCTTGATGATGCGGTGGCCTTCTTCTTCGAGGCGCTTCGCATGTTCGAGCACCGGTCCGCGAATGTCGTAGCAGACATTCTGGAGTTTGTTGGATTTCAGGATCGGTTTCAAAGCGGGCAATCCGGTTAATAAAGTGGGCTAGATCGGGCCAGACACCCGTGGGCACCCGCGCGCCACCGGCCAGGCCGGGACATCGACAAGGTTGATCGATGGGGTCAAAACGCGGGCCGCAGCGAAGGACGGTGGCCACGGCTGACGCCGGGCGCACGTCTTGTCCCGTCCTGGGTGGTGTCCCCCGGGGTTGCCTCGTGGTGTATTGCCTCTTGTTGACGGCAGGCCGAGCAGCGGCCGAACAGCTCGTGGCGACGGCGCGCGAAGCGTGGAACGCCGCAGCAGCGGCTAAAAAGTTATAATTTAGCGGATATTGGTCAACTTCCGCAATGCGCAAGACGCCACGGCGTTACCCGAACCGCGACAATCCGGAAACCCGTTTTGAAACTACACCAGGACTCGAGCGGCGCCCTCAACACCGTCACCGGCTACGGCACCGACTACGTCGAAATCAATCTCGAACGCCACGAAAGCAGCATCATCGTCCTGCCCGACGTGCCAGTCGTCCCCTGGCCGGTGAATGCGTTCGATGCCTTGACTCCCGAACTCTTCGAAATGCTGCTGCCGAACGCGCCGGAAGTGGTGCTGTTCGGCAGCGGCTCCCGCCTGCGCTTTCCGCATCCGCGCCTGACGGCCGCGCTTGCGGCGAAGCGCATCGGCGTGGAGGCAATGGACATCCAGGCGGCCTGCCGCACCTACAACATCCTGATGGCCGAGGGCCGCCGGGTCGCCGCCGCGCTCTTGATCGAACCCTGATCCTGTTCGAGCCTCGATCGTGTTGATCGTGCCTTAAGCCCGCATTAAGCCCACGAGCCGCGCGATGACGTACACTTGCGCGCCGCGCCGACGCGCGGCCGGCGCCGCGAGTCGACAACGGTCCGCCATGCTTCACGAACCCCGAACGCCATAATAGTCTGGAACCATGAACGAAACGCTTTCGAGGCCCCCGCTCAACCGCGCTGCGATCCTGCTCCTCATCGTGGCGCTCGCCGTGATCTGGTTCGTGCCGCTCGGCTGGCGCCACCTGCTGCCCAGCGACGAAGGCCGCTACGCCGAAATGGCCCGCGAAATGCTCGCCACCGGCGACTGGATCACGCCGCGCTACAACGGCTACAAGTACTTCGAGAAGCCGCCGCTGCAGACCTGGGCGAACGCGCTCACGTTCGCGTGGTTCGGCCTCGGCGAATGGCAGGCGCGCCTCTACACGGCGCTCGCGGGCTTCGCGGGCGTCCTGCTGATCGGCTTTACGGGCGCGCGCGTGTTCAACGCGGCGACGGGCTTCTTCGCGGCGCTCGTGCTGGCCACGGGGCCGTACTGGTACCTGATGGGCCACTTCAACACGCTCGACATGGGCCTGTCGTTCTGGATGGAGCTCACGCTCTGCGCCCTGCTGCTCGCCCAGCGCCCCGGCCTGCCAAAGAGCCAGGTGCGGCTGTGGATGTGGGTCTGCTGGGCCGCGATGGCCCTCGCCGTGCTCTCGAAGGGCCTGATCGGCCTGATCCTGCCCGGCGCGGTGCTCGTGCTCTACACCTTCGTTTCGCGCGACTGGGCGCTCTGGAAGCGGCTCTACCTCGTGAGCGGGTTGATCATGTTCTTCGCGGTCGTCTCGCCGTGGTTCGTCCTCGTGCAGGAGCGCAACCCCGAATTCTTCAACTTCTTCTTCATCGTCCAGCAGTTCCGCCGCTACCTGACGCCCGAGCAGAACCGCCCCGGCGCATTCTGGTACTTCGTGCCAGTCATGCTGGTGGGCTTTCTGCCGTGGCTTTCCGTGAGCGTGCAGAGCCTGCGCCACGCGCTCGCCACGCCGCGCCAGCCCAACGGCTTCGCCCCCGTCACGCTGATGCTGGTCTGGAGCGCCTTCATCTTCCTCTTCTTCAGCGCCTCGCACTCGAAGCTGATCTCATACACGCTGCCGATCGCCCCGCCGCTCGCGCTCGTGATCGGCCTCTACCTGCCGCTGATGAAGCGGGAACAGTGGCGCCGCCACCTGGCCGGCTACCTGTTCCTCTGCCTGGCGCTGGCCTTTGGCTCGTTCTACCTGACGCGCCTCGGCGATGCGCGCAACCCGAATGCGCTCTACCGCGAGTTCCAGGTCTGGGTGTTCGCGGCGGCCGCGGTCGCGTTCGTGGCGACGGCCGTCGGCTTGTGGCTGAACCGCGCGAAGCGCACGCCGGGCACCGGCGCCGCCGCGCCGGCGCTTGCCCAGGGCGCCGCCTGGCTCCTGCTCGCCACGATTGCCGGCACGGGCCACGATGTCTTCGGCACGCTCAGTTCGGGCGCGCCGCTCGCGCCGGCCGTGCGCGCCGCCATTGCGAAGCTGCCGCCCGATACGCCGTTCTACTCGGTGGGCGTGCTCGATCACACACTGCCGTTCTACGTGCGCCACACCATGACGATGGTCGAGGTCACCGACGAACTCGCCTTCGGCATTTCCGAGGAACCCAATAAATGGATCCCGACCATCGCCGACTGGGAGCAGCGCTGGAAGGCCGACCGCTATGCGCTGGCGCTGATTCCGGCCCAGCGCTACAGCGAACTGGCCGCGCAGGGTCTGCCGATGCAGGTGGTCGCCCGCGACACCCGCCGCGTCATCGTCGAAAAGCCTGACTCGCCCTGACACGGCGGCGGCCGGGTGCGGCGCCTGAGCGATAATCGCGCCCGGGCGCAGCCGGCAAACCGGAAGCCGATGCCGCACCAGCCTCAGAATTTGCCCCCTAAGAGTTTGACCCCTAAGAGTTTGACCCCTAAAAATTTGACCCTATATATAGCCGGACCCGCCCGATGAATCCGATATCCCTCTTCTGCATCCTTGCCGGCGTCGCCCTGAATGCGTGCGCGCAACTGTTGCTCAAGGCCGGTGTCAATGCCGTTGGACACTTCGAATTCAGCCGTGCGAACATCCTGCCCATCGGCCTGAAGCTTGCCACCCAACTGCCGATCATCGGCGGGCTGGGCTGTTATGTGGTGAGCGTAGTTGTCTGGATCGTCGGTCTGTCGCGTGTGGACGTCTCGATCGCCTACCCGATGCTCTCGCTCGGCTACGTGGTCAACGCGTTCGCGGCGTGGTACCTGTTCGGCGAGCCGCTCACCGTCCAGCGGCTTGTCGGCATCGGCATCATTCTGATTGGCGTGGTGGTGCTCGCGCGCAGCTAGTGTGCGCTCCCGCGCGCCAGGAACTTGCAGCCGGCGCATTGCGCCTCAACATTACAATTCAGCAAGGCTTGCCGTCCGCCTTGCGCTTCGTCCCATTTTTTCACGAGCCCTGCACCCATGACCCAGTCCAGCGTTGCGTTCCTGCCGTTCGTCAGGCCCGAGATCGACGAAGAAACCATTCAGGGCGTCGTCGACGTGCTGCGTTCGGGCTGGATCACGACCGGTCCGCAGAACCAGGCGTTCGAGGCCGCCCTCTCGGAATTCTGCGGCGGCCGTCCGGTGCGCACCTTCAACTCGGGCACGGCCACGCTCGAAATCGGCCTGCGCATCGCGGGCGTGGGCCCCGGCGACGAGGTCATCACCACGCCGGCCTCCTGGGTCGCGACGAGCAACGTGATCTATGAAGTGGGCGCCACGCCCGTCTTCGCCGACATCGACCCCGTCACGCGCAACATCGACCTCGACAAGCTCGAAGCTGTCATCACGCCGCGCACCAGGGCCATCATCCCGGTGTTCCTCGCGGGCCTGCCCGTCGACATGGACCGCCTCTACGCCATCGCCCGCCAGCACAAGCTGCGCGTGGTCGAGGACGCGGCCCAGGCGTTCGGCTCAACGTGGAACGGCAAGCGCATCGGCGCGCTCGGCGATATCGTCTCGTTCAGCTTCCACGCGAACAAGAACCTCACGTCCATCGAGGGCGGCGCACTCGTCCTCAATGACGAGGCCGAGGCCGTGCTCGCCCAGAAGTACCGTCTGCAGGGCGTCACGCGCACCGGCTTCGACGGCATGGACTGCGACGTGCTCGGCGGCAAGTACAATCTCACGGATGTCGCGGCCCGCGTCGGCCTCGGCCAGCTTCGCCACCTCGGGCGTTTCATCGAGCAGCGGCGCAAGCTGGCGCGCGCGTACTTCGCGCGCTTCGAAGGCGGCGCGGCCGTGAAGCTCGGCGTCGGCCTGCCGGTGGCGGACTTCGCGAACAGCAACTGGCACATGTTCCAGATCACGCTGCCGCTCGAACGCCTCACCTTGAGCCGCGCGGGATTCATGGAACAGTTGAAGGAACGTGGCATCGGCTCGGGCGTGCACTACCCGGCGATCCACCTCTTCACGCTCTATCGCGAGCGCGGCTTCAAGGCGGGCATGTTCCCGCACGCCGAGCGGTTCGGCACGACCACGGTCACGCTGCCGCTCTTCACGCAGATGACGGAAGACGACGTGGCGCGCGTGTGCCGCGCCGTGAACGAAATTTGCGAGCAGTACAGCCAGGGCTGAAAACCTGGCTTGCCGGCCACAGCAGCACGCGCGTACGGACGCGGGCCGAAGCCTTGACAGGGAAAGGCATCCGTACACGTGACCGATACACCACGCGCAAGCGCTACGAATACATACGGAAAAGACGCACTCATGAGTCAAACGGAACAACGCACCTTGACGAGGCTAGAGCCGGAAGTCTCGGTCATCATTCCGGTCTACAACGAGGAAGCCGGGCTCGCGGCGCTGTTCGCGCGCCTGTACCCGGCGCTCGACAAGCTCGGCGCCGCGTATGAAATCATCTTCATCAACGACGGCAGCCGCGACCGCTCGGCCGCGATGCTCGCGGAGCAGTTCCGAGCGCGTCCCGACACCACGCGCGTGATCCTGCTCAATGGCAACTACGGCCAGCACATGGCGATCCTCGCGGGCTTCGAGCAGGCCCGCGGCCAGATCGTCATCACGCTCGACGCGGACCTGCAGAATCCGCCCGAAGAAATCGGCAAGCTCGTCGAGAAGATGCGCGAAGGCTACGACTACGTCGGCACCATCCGCATGCAGCGCCAGGACAGCCTGTGGCGCCGCAAGGCCTCGCAGATGATGAACCGTCTGCGCGAGCGCATCACGCGCATCAAGATGACCGACCAGGGCTGCATGCTGCGCGCCTACAGCCGCCACATCATCGACACCATCAACCGCTGCGGCGAGATCAACACGTTCATCCCGGCGCTTGCCTACACGTTCGCGCAGAACCCGGTCGAGGTCGAGGTCGCGCACGAAGAGCGCTTCGCGGGCGAATCGAAGTACTCGCTCTACAGCCTCATCCGCCTGAACTTCGACCTCGTCACCGGCTTCTCCGTCGTGCCGCTGCAGTGGCTGTCGTTCATCGGCGTGATCCTCTCGCTCGGCTCGGCCGGCCTCTTCGTCCTCCTGCTGATCCGGCGCTTCATCATCGGCGCGGAAGTGCAAGGCGTGTTCACGCTGTTCGCCATCACGTTCTTCCTGCTCGGCGTGATCATCTTCGCGCTCGGCCTGCTCGGCGAGTACATCGGCCGCATCTACCAGCAGGTGCGGGCGCGTCCGCGCTATCTCGTGCAGACCATCCTCGAAGAGCGCAACGGCGAGGCCATCGCCGCCGCACCGCGCCAGGACCTGGTCCAGCCCGTGCAGTCCGCCGCGCAAGGCATGGGGATGCAGAAATGAAACCGCGCGCCGTCGTTTTCGCTTATCACAACGTCGGCGTACGCTGCCTGCAGGTGCTGCTCGCAGGCGGCGTGGACGTCGCGCTCGTGGTCACTCACGAAGACAGCCCGACCGAAAACATCTGGTTCGGCAGCGTGAAATCGATGGCCGAAGCGCATGGCATCGACGTCGTCACGCCCGCCGACCCGAAAAGCGCCGAGTTGCGCGCAGCCGTTTCCGCGGCGCGCCCGGACTTCATCTTCTCGTTCTACTACCGGCACATGCTGCCGACCGACCTGCTCGCGCTTGCCGCGCGCGGCGCGTACAACATGCACGGCTCGCTGCTGCCGAAGTACCGCGGCCGCGTGCCGACCAACTGGGCGGTGCTCAACGGCGAAACGGAAACCGGCGCGACGCTGCACGAAATGGCGGCGAAGCCCGACGCGGGTGCGATTGTTGCGCAAACGCCGGTGCCGATCCTGCCCGACGACACGGCCGCGCAGGTCTTCGACAAGGTGACGGTGGCCGCCGAGCAAACGCTCTGGCGCGTGCTGCCCGCGCTGGTCGCCGGCGAAGCGCCGCACCTGCCGAACGATCTCTCGCAGGGCAGCTACTTCGGCGGCCGCAAGCCGGAAGACGGCCGCATCGACTTCGGCCAGAGCGCCCAGCAGGTCTACAACCTGATCCGCGCCGTTGCGCCGCCCTATCCGGGCGCGTTCACGGATATCGGCGGCGAGCGCTTCGTGATTGCCCGCGCGCGCCTGGCCCGGCCGGGCGCGACGCCGGCGGCGCTGTCGCAACCGGGCGCACAGTCGGGCAGATTGCCCCCCGGTATCCACGTAAGCGATAATGCGCTTTTCGCCCTCTGCGGCGATGGCCGCGCCATCGCGATCCACGAACTGCGGCACCAGCGAAATGAAAGCGGTGAAGAAACCGTCATCACGCCCGCCGCGTTCGCCGAACTCACTTCATCCGCTTCCCGTCAATGAAAAAAGTCCTGATCCTGGGTGTGAACGGCTTCATCGGCCACCACCTCTCCAAGCGCATCCTCGAAACCACGAACTGGGAAGTGTTCGGCATGGACATGCAAACGGACCGCCTCGGCGATCTCGTCAAGCATGAGCGGATGCACTTCTTCGAAGGCGACATCACGATCAACAAGGAGTGGGTCGAATACCACGTCAAGAAGTGCGACGTGATCCTGCCGCTCGTCGCGATCGCCACGCCCGCCACCTACGTGCAGCAGCCGCTGCGCGTGTTCGAACTCGACTTCGAGGCGAACCTGCCCATCGTGCGTTCGGCCGTGAAGTACCGCAAGCACCTCGTGTTCCCCTCGACCTCCGAGGTCTACGGCATGTGCTCCGACGAGCAGTTCGACCCGGACGCCTCGGCGCTGACCTATGGCCCGATCAACAAGCCGCGCTGGATCTACGCGTGCTCGAAACAGCTCATGGATCGCGTGATCTGGGGCTACGGCATGGAAGGCCTGAACTTCACGCTGTTCCGTCCGTTCAACTGGATCGGCCCGGGCCTCGACTCGATCTACACGCCGAAAGAAGGTTCGTCGCGCGTCGTCACGCAGTTCCTCGGCCACATCGTGCGCGGCGAGAACATCAGCCTCGTCGACGGCGGCGCGCAAAAGCGCGCGTTCACCGACATCGACGACGGCATCGAAGCGCTCATGAAGATCATCGAGAACAAGAACGGCGTGGCCTCGGGCAAGATCTACAACATCGGCAACCCGACCAACAACTTCTCGGTGCGCGAACTCGCGCACAAGATGCTCGCGCTCGCCGCCGAGTTTCCCGAGTACGCGGAAACGGCGAAGAAGGTGCAGCTCGTCGAAACCTCGTCGGGCGCGTACTACGGCGCGGGCTACCAGGACGTGCAGAACCGCGTGCCGAAGATCGACAACACGATGCAGGAGCTCGCCTGGGCGCCGAAGTCGACCTTCGACGAAGCGCTGCGCAAGATCTTCGAGGCGTATCGCGGCCATGTGGCCGAGGCGCGCGCCCTCGTCGAGCAGCAATAACGCCTCACGCGAAGGACCCTGCCACTTGGCCCGCATCGTCCTCAAGATCGACGTCGACACGCTGCGCGGCACGCGCGAAGGCGTGCCGAATCTCGCCCGCATCTTCGACCGCTACAAGGCGCGCGCAACGTTCCTCTTCAGCCTCGGCCCGGACCACACGGGCTGGGCGCTGCGCCGCGTGTTTCGCCCAGGCTTTCTGAAGAAGGTGTCGCGTACGTCCGTGGTCGAGCACTACGGCGTGAAACAGTTGATGTACGGCGTGCTGCTGCCCGGCCCCGACATCGGCGTGCGCGCCGCGGCCGAGATGCGTGCGATCCACGAAGCCGGTTTCGAATGCGGCATCCACACGTGGGACCATGTGTACTGGCAGGACAATGTGCGCAGCCGCGAGCGCGACTGGACCGCGCGCGAGATGCAGAAGAGCCATGAGCGCTTCACGCAGATCTTCGGCGCGCCGCCCGTCACGCACGGCGCGGCCGGCTGGCAGATGAACGAGGCCGCCTTCGAACAGATCGACGCCTGGGGCATGCGCTACGCGTCGGACGGGCGCGGGCACTCGCCGTATCTGCCGGTCGTGGAAGGCCGAGCGCTGAGCCACGTGCAGATGCCGACCACGCTGCCCACGCTCGACGAAGTGCTCGGCGTGGACGGTGTCGACACCGGTAGCGTTGCCGCCTGGATGCTCAAGCTCACGGCAAACAACCCGCACGACCAGGTGTTCACGCTGCATGCGGAACTGGAAGGCCAGAAACTCGCGCCGGTGTTCGAGCAGTTGCTCGCGGGCTGGCGCGCGCAAGGCCACACGTTTGCCACGATGGGCGACTACCATGCGACGCTGGACCGCGACTCGCTGCCATCGTACCCTGTTACCTGGGGCGAGATCACCGGCCGCTCCGGCCAGTTGATCGTCCAGCCCGACTGAATTCGCCGTCCGCACGCGCTTTTCCCGTCTCTCTCGCGTCCTGGACGGCGCCGGTCTGGCGATGCGCCGCGCCGCGCCCGCGCTACGCCCGACAATAACAACCGGAGGACCTCGTGCCCATCGCAGTCGACCAGCCCGTTCCCGACTTCACCGCACCCGCTACCGGCGGCGACTTCACGCTCTCCCGCCTCAAAGGCAGCAAGGTCGTGCTGTATTTCTACCCGAAGGACAACACCCCGGGCTGTACGACCGAGGGCCTGCAGTTCCGCGACCTCAATCCGAAGTTCAAGAAGGCGGGAGCGCAGATCGTCGGCGTGTCGCGCGACAGCGTGCGCTCGCACGATAACTTCAAGGCCAAGCTCGAATTGCCGTTTACCTTGGTATCGGACGGCGATGAAGCGCTCTGCACGCTCTTCAACGTCATCAAAATGAAGAAAATGTATGGCAAAGAAGTACGTGGCATCGAACGCTCCACCTTCCTTATCGACGCCGATGGCGTGTTGCGCCGCGAGTGGCGCGGCATCAAGGTTCCGGGCCATGTCGACGAGGTCCTGGAGGCTGTACAAGCGCTTTGAGGCGCGTTATATTGGGCTGCAATGAGTGCCTGTCCACCCCATTTTTTTTCGCATTGCCGCGGTTTCGCCAACGGTCACAGGATGACCGCTCAAGCCCTGCCGCGCCGCGAAGCAGTCAAGCCGCTTGCCTCGTCAGTCGGGGCGGCGGCTTTTTTGTTTGCTCTCACTCCCTCTACGTCGCACCGGCTTAGCGACCCGGTGCGCGTCAACGCCAAGGAGCCGATCGAAAACCAGGCGAACCGGCATTTCCAGACCTGAGCGCGCACCCAGCGCGGCAGCGGCGGGCGCCCACCCGGCACCCGAGCGCGCCGCCCGAAAGCGCACCGCACGGTTAACACCGCGCCCACTCGACCCGATTTTTTCGAGGGACACCATGCCTTTGCCTACCCCCCCCAGCAAGCTCGGCAATCTGCTGCCGCCCGAGGAATACAAGGCGCGCGCGCGTAACACGCGCAGCACGCGCAAGGCGGCGAGCGAAAACGACGCGCTCGACGTTGCCGAATACGGCGCTGCGAGCGTCGCCGAGCCAATGACGCCGGCCGCCAACGCCGCCACGACGTTGCGCACGGTGCCGCTGCCCGTCGGCAGCGCCGAGCTGGCCGCGCTCGAACCCGTGGCGCCCGCGACCGCCCGCAAACGCAAACAGACCGCGGCGCTCCTGCAGCCGATGGAAGTGGATGCCGATACCGAGGCTCCGGTTGCCCGCAGCGACAAACCCGGCGCAGGCAAAACCTCCGGCGCGACGCCCGCACCGGGCACGCGCGGCACCGCCAGGAAACGCCTGCATCCCGAAGAAGGTGTCGAAGTCCGCAAGCTCTTCGTGCTCGACACGAACGTGCTGATGCACGACCCGACCTGCCTTTTCCGCTTCGAGGAACACGACGTCTATCTGCCGATGATGACGTTGGAGGAGCTCGACAACCACAAGAAGGGCATGTCGGAAGTGGCGCGCAACGCGCGCCAGGTGAGCCGCACGCTCGACCAGCTCGTCGCGAATGCGGGCCCGATCTCCGAAGGCATTTCGCTGGCGCGCCTCGGCAGCCGCGAAGCGCTCGGACGCCTGTATTTCCAGACCACGCTCACGCACATCGATCCGGTGGACGGCCTGCCCGAAGGCAAGGCGGACAACCAGATCCTCGGCGTCGTGCGCGCGCTGCAGCGCGACCGGCCGGACCGGCTCGTCGTGCTGGTGTCGAAAGACATCAACATGCGCATCAAGGCGCATGCGCTCGGCCTGCCCGCGGAAGACTATTTCAACGACCAGGTTCTCGAAGACAAGGACCTGCTCTACTCGGGCATCCGCGCGCTGCCGCAGGACTTCTGGACGAAGCACGCGAAGGGCATGGAATCGTGGCAGGACACGAAGTCCGGCACGACCTACTACCGCGTGACAGGTCCGGAATGCGCGTCGATGCTCGTGAACGAGTTCGTCTACCTGGAGCCGCAAAACGGCGAGCCCGCCTTCCACGCGATCGTGCGCGAACTCAACGGCAAGACGGCGCTCCTGCAGACGCTGCGCGACTACGGCCACCACAAGAACAACGTGTGGGGCATCACGGCGCGCAACCGCGAGCAGAACTTCGCGCTGAACCTGCTGATGAATCCCGACATCGACTTCGTGACGCTGCTCGGCCAGGCCGGCACGGGCAAGACGCTCGTGGCGCTCGCGGCCGGCCTCGCGCAGGTGCTCGACGACAAGCGCTACAACGAGATCATCGTGACACGCGCGACGGTGCCCGTCGGCGAGGACATCGGCTTCCTGCCCGGCACGGAAGAGGAAAAGATGCAGCCGTGGATGGGCGCCTTCGACGACAACCTCGAAGTGCTCCAGAAAACCGACGACGCCGCCGGCGAATGGGGCCGCGCCGCGACGCAGGAGCTGATCCGCTCGCGCCTGAAGGTCAAGAGCATGAACTTCATGCGCGGACGCACGTTCGTCGACAAGTACCTGATCATCGACGAGGCGCAGAACCTCACGCCGAAGCAGATGAAGACGCTCGTCACGCGCGCGGGTCCGGGCACGAAGATCGTGTGTCTCGGCAATATCGCGCAGATCGATACGCCCTATCTGACCGAAGGCAGCTCGGGCCTCACGTACGTCGTCGATCGCTTCAAGGGCTGGGCGCACAGCGGCCACGTCACGCTCGCGCGTGGCGAGCGTTCGCGTCTGGCGGACTACGCGTCAGACATCCTGTAAGCGCGTTTCACGCCCTCTGAGCCTCACCCGAAGGACCGTTCCGGATCGCCGGATACGGTCCTTTTTTCATGGCGCGACGTGCCCGGGAAGCAACATCTTTCGTACGAACTTCAAGTAAATTATCAAGAATTCTTGCGAACGCCCCGCTGGACGGGCTACCATCGGCGCATTACCGGCTACCCCCGGGTGGATATCGTCGCCCGAGCGTTGTTCCATGCGCCGACTCTGGCTTCCGTTACTGATCGTGGTTTTTCTTGCTGCCTGCTCCAGCGCGCCGGAAAGGGTCTCGCGCAGCAGCGGTTCGTCCACGACCGCCGACGCCTGGCGCACCCGGCCGCCGGGCTTCCCCGATTTCGTCGACCACAGCATCGGCCGCGAGGAAATCTCGATCGAGGCCATGGGGCTGGTGGGCATACCCTACCGCTGGGGCGGAAATACGCCCGACAGCGGCTTCGATTGCAGCGGCCTCGTCAAATACGTGCTCGCGCGGGCGGCTTCCGTGGACCTGCCGCGCACCACCGCCGAAATGAGCGAGCGCGGCCAGAGCATCAACCCCGACGAAATCGCGGCCGGCGACCTCGTATTCTTCAACACGACCGGGCGGGCGCATTCGCACGTGGGCATCTATGTCGGCAAGCTGCGTTTCGTGAACGCGCCTTCGACCGGTGGAACCGTGCGGCTCGACTATCTGACCAACCCTTACTGGGCGAAGCGCTTCGACGGCATCCGCCGGATGGCGCCGCCGAGGCAGACACCGGCGCCGTTCGAGACGCCGACGTGGGAGGCGTCCGCGCCGGCGCAGCGTCCGGACGCCGTCACCGCTGTCACGCCTGCGCCCGCACCGGTGGTGGCGGCGGCTGTCGCGGCGCCTCCCGCTGCGCGAACAATGCCTTCCGATCAGAATCGCCTGACGGCTGCCGCAGCGCCGGTTGCGGCTGCGCCGGCGTATGCCCCGGTTGCGGCGCCAGCTCCGGCGACCTCCGCTCAAGCTGACGCGTTCGAGCCGCCGCCCGCAACACTGGGCGCGGCCCAAACACAGGCGCGTCAAGCCGGGGCGCTTACGCCGAACGTGGCGGCACCGGTTGCTGGCGCGGCTGCCAATGACGGCATCGCACTGGCGACTTCGGCCGCCGCAACTCCCGCGGCACTGCCTTCCGCTGGCGCGCAGCCCGACCCGATCGACGCCGCCGCGGACGCCTTCGAGCCGCCGCCACCGGCCGCCGCCACAGCCGAGCGCCAGGCCGCGCGGGCCGGTTCGGTTGCCGTCGCACCGGCCGGAGAACCGGTGCAGATCCTGCGCGCCTCGACGGCGGGCACGCCACAGCGCGCACCCACGCAATCGAGCGACGACCCCATCGCCCGCTTCGCCAACGGCGGCGACTGACACCCTGTGCCTCGCGCAGCGCCACGACCCCTGGCCGGACGGCCAACGCGGTTTGCGCTCCCCGCTGTGTCTGCTATCGTCTTGATACCCCTTTCGTAGCGAGGCAAGCGAGGCAGCGATGGATCTCGGACTCAACAACAAGGTGGTTCTGATCACCGGCGGCAGCAAAGGTATCGGCCTCGCCTGCGCCCGGGCGTTTGCGAGAGAAGGTGCGCGGGTTGCCATCGTCTCGCGCGATCCCGCCAATCTGGCCCGCGCGCGCGAACAACTGGCCAGCGAGGGACTGCATGTGCACCTCACGCGCGCTGACCTGCACGAACCGCACAGCGCCGCGGATGTGGTCGAAGACGTCTCGACGAGCGTCGGCCCGATCGACGTGCTCGTCAACAGCGCGGGCGCCGCCCGCCGCTACGATCCCGAGACGCTCGACGCCGAAGCTTTCAAGGCGACCATGGAAGCCAAGTACTTCCCGTACATCTACCCGCAGCAAGAGGTGCTGCGCCGCATGGTGGAGCGTGTGAAAACCGGCGCGGCCGCCGAGCCCGGCACGATCGTCAACATCATCGGCATGGGCGGCAAGTACGCGAGCGACATCCATATCGCGGGGGGCGCCGCCAATGCGGCGCTGATGCTCGCCACCGTGGGGCTCGCTCACTATCATGCGCGCTACGGCATTCGCATCAACGCAATCAATCCCGGCGCGACGCTCACGGAGCGCCTGCAGGAAGCGTTGATCCTGGAAGCAGGACGGGAAGGAATCGACAAAGATGCGGCGCTCGCGCGCGGCGAGGCCAAGGTGCCGCTCGGGCGATATGCGAAACCCGAGGAAATTGCGGATGTGGCGCTCTTCCTGGCAAGCCGCCGGGCGAGCTATGTGACAGGAGCGCTCATCCCGATGGACGGCGCCTCGGCACCAATTCTCTGAGGTATCCGCGAAAAGCTGCCCGGCGCGGCCTGCCGCCGCGCCGGGCATTGCGTCACATCAGGCGGTGACCCAGCCACCAGCCCGCTGCCGCGAGCGCGGCGGAGGCCGGAATCGTAAGCACCCAGGCCCAGACGATATTGCCGGCCACGCCCCAGCGCACGGCGGAGAGCTTTTGCGTCGCTCCCACGCCGACAATCGCGCCGGTGATGGTATGCGTGGTCGAAACCGGGATACCGAGCCAGGACGCGGTGAAGAGCGTGATCGCCCCGCCCGTCTCGGCGCAGAAACCACCGACCGGCTTGAGCTTGGTGATCTTCTGCCCCATCGTCCGCACGATCCGCCAGCCGCCGAACAACGTGCCGATCCCCATCGACAGATAACAGCCGCCCACCACCCAGATCGGCGGCGCGGCGGCCGTGGCCGAAGCGTAGCCCGTGGCGATCAGCAGCATCCAGATGATGCCGATGGTCTTCTGCGCGTCGTTGCCGCCGTGGCCGAGGCTGTAGAAGCTCGCGGAGATCAGTTGCAGCCGGCGAAAGCGCCGGTCCACCTTGCTCGGCGGCGTGCGGAAATACAGCCACGACACGAGCAGCATGAAGAACGAGCCGAGGATGAAGCCCAGCAGCGGCGAGATGAAGATGAACGCGACGGTCTTCATGAGGCCGTCGAAGTTGAGCGAGTGCCAGCCCGATTTGGCGAGCGCCGCGCCCACGAGTCCGCCGATCAGCGCGTGCGACGAACTCGACGGAATGCCGTAATACCAAGTCAGCACGTTCCAGCCGATCGCCCCCACGAGCGCGCCGAACACGACGTAGTGGTCGACGATATCGGGATCGATGGTGCCCTTGCCCACCGTTTGCGCCACCTTCAGGTGGAACACGAAATAGGCGATGACGTTGAACATGGCCGCGAACGCCACCGCCTGCTGCGGCTTGAGGACGCCCGTCGACACGACCGTGGCGATCGAGTTCGCCGCGTCGTGAAAGCCGTTCATGAAGTCGAAAATCAGCGAGATGGCGACGAGCGACGCGACCACCCAGATGGCGAGTTGTATCGATTGCATCGCGGCGGGCTCAGGCGTTTTCCAGCACGATGCCTTCGATGATGTTCGCGACATCCTCGCACTTGTCGGTGATCGTCTCGAGCAATTCGTAGATTGCTTTCAGCTTGATCAGCGTCTTGACGTTATCTTCCTCGCGGAAGAGCTTGGAGATCGCGGAGCGCAGCAGGCGGTCCGCGTCCGATTCCAGCCGGTCGATGTCTTCGCAGGCCTTCAGGATCTCGCGCGCCTGCTTCATGTCCGAGAGCAGCCCCACGGCGGTCTGGACGCGCTGGGCCGTCATCGTGCAGATATGCGCGAGTTGACTCGCTTCAGCCGTCACCGCCTGTACGTCGTACAACGAAATGGCCGTGGCGACGTCTTCCATCAGGTCGAGCGCGTCGTCCATCGTCGAAATCAGCTTGTGGATCTCGTCGCGGTCCAGCGGCGTAATGAAGGTCTTGTGCAGCAGGTCGATCGCTTCGTGCGTGAGCTTGTCGGCGGCCTTCTCGGCCGTCTGGACGTTCTGCTTGTGCACTTCGGCGTCGGCCAGGTTGTCGATCAGGAGCTCCAGCTCCTGGCTCGCGGAAACCATGCACTTTGCATGAGCGTTGAAAATTTCGAAGAACTTGCCCTCGGTGGGCATGAATCGACCGAACATTGGAATCCTGGAAATGGGTCTCGGTTTGCCGTCATAAAACGGCAAAATAGCCGTCAAATATCCGTCATAAGGCGGCAACATTGTAGCGTCAGGTGCACTGAGACGCACTTGTCGCCGGACACGGAAGCGGCATTTGCACCACGCCGGCGCCCGATGCCGCCCGCGGCGTCTTGACAGGGAGGGTAACGGCGTCAGTCGCCGCCGTAGAAGCTCTGCGCTCCGGCGAAGTTGTCGAACTTCGTGTATTGACCATGAAACGTGAGGCGAACGGGTCCGATCGGACCGTTACGCTGCTTGCCGATGATGACTTCGGCCGTGCCCTTGTCCGGGCTGTCGGGGTTGTAGACTTCGTCGCGGTAGATGAACAGGATCACGTCCGCGTCCTGTTCGATGGCGCCCGATTCGCGCAGGTCCGACATCACGGGACGCTTGTTCGGCCGCTGCTCCAGCCCGCGATTGAGCTGCGAAAGCGCGATCACCGGCACGTCCAGTTCCTTGGCGAGGCTCTTGAGCGAACGCGAGATTTCGGAAATTTCGGTGGCGCGGTTCTCACCCGTCGAAGAACCGCTCATCAGTTGCAGGTAATCGATGATGATGAGGCCCAGCTTGCCGCACTGCCGCGAAAGACGCCGCGCACGCGAGCGCAGTTCCATCGGGTTCAGGCCGCCCGTCTCGTCGATGAAGATCTGCGCCTCGCTCATTTTCTGCACGGCGTGCGTGAGCTTCGGCCAGTCCTCGTCGGTGAGCCGGCCCGTGCGCATGCGGTGCTGATCGAGGCGCCCGACTGAACCGAGCATGCGCATGATGAGCTGCGTGCCCGGCATTTCCATCGAAAACACCGCGACCGGCAGGCCGTATTCCACGGCCACGTATTCGCCGATATTCATCGAGAGCGCCGTCTTGCCCATCGAAGGACGCCCCGCCACGATGATCAGTTCGCCGCCGTGCATGCCGGAGGTCATGCGGTCGAGGTCCACGAAGCCTGTCGGCGTGCCGGTCACGTCGCTCGGATTGGCGGTGTGGTACAGCGTGTCGATGCGCTCCACGACCTGCGTGAGCAGCGGTCCGATTTCGAGGAAGCCCTGGGTGCCGCGCGCGCCGTCCTCGGCAATCGAGAACACCTTCGCCTCGGCCTCGTCGAGAAGCTGCCGCACTTCCTTGCCCTGCGGATTGAACGCATCCGCCGAAATTTCGTCGGCGACCGAGACGAGGCGCCGCAGCACGGCGCGGTCGCGCACGATCTCGGCATAGCGGCGGATGTTCGCCGCGCTCGGCGTGTTCTGCGCGAGTGCGTTCAGGTACGCGAGGCCGCCCACCTCTTCGGCCTTGCCGGAGGTGCCGAGCGCCTCGTACACCGTCACCACGTCCGCGGGCCGCGTGGACGAGATCAGCCGGCCGATATGCTCGAAGATGATCCGATGATCGTAACGGTAGAAGTCGCTTTGCGAGAGGAAGTCGGCAATCCGGTCCCAAGCGCTGTTGTCCAGCAACAGGCCGCCGAGCACCGATTGTTCGGCCTCGATCGAATGCGGAGGGACTTTCAGCGACTCGAGCTGGGGATCTTTGGGCGCGTTCATGGAGGGCAATTATCGGACAAGCCGGCTACCTGGAACAAGCTGGAAAGCGAGAAACGCCACGAGGCGTTCGGGCAACAAAAAAAGGCAGAAGCCGTGGGGCTCCTGCCTCTTTCGAACAACGAAGGTCGAGCGGCCCTGACGGGTCGCTCGTATGCCTTAGGCGTGCTCGCCCAGCACCGACACCGTGACGTCGACGAGGACGTCGGTGTGCAGCGAGACTTGCACCGGGTGGTCGCCCACCATCTTCAGCGGGCCTTCCGGCAGACGCACTTGCGCCTTTTCCACTGCGAAGCCTTGCTTCGTGAGCGTTTCGGCGATGTCGGCGTTCGTGACCGAACCGAACAGACGGCCGTCCACGCCAGCCTTCTGGCCGATCTGGACGGTCAGGCCGTTCAGCTTCTCGCCTTCTGCCTGAGCGGCGGCCAGCTTCTCGGCGGCGGCCTTTTCGAGTTCGGCGCGGCGAACTTCGAATTCGGCGATTGCGTCCTTCGTGGCGCGGCGCGCCTTCTTGTTCGGGATCAGGAAGTTACGTGCGTAACCGTCCTTCACCTTGACGATGTCGCCGAGGTTGCCCAGGTTGACGACTTTTTCCAGAAGAATGATCTGCATTCTATTGCTCCTTATCGCGTCGTCTTGTTAGGCCTTGTGCTGGTCGGTGTACGGCATCAGCGCGAGGAAACGCGCGCGCTTGATAGCCGTGTCCAGCTGACGCTGATAGTGGGCCTTCGTACCCGTCAGGCGTGCCGGCGTGATCTTGCCGTTTTCGCCGATGAAGTCCTTCAGCGTGTCGAGATCCTTGTAGTCGATCTGTTCGACGTTGGCTGCCGTGAAGCGGCAGAACTTCTTGCGCTTGAAGAGCGGGTTTTGCTGTTGACGACGCTTGTCGAATTTCTTACCAGTCGGGCGGGGCATGATTAGTCCTTTCCTGTACCTTGCATTTCGGTGATGTGAAACACCAGGGTTCGCGCGTTGCGGTGCTTTTTAGCCAGGAAGCCGGTGAAGAGCGCCTCGACGCCCATCTCGCAACCTTCCAGCTTGCCGCATGCCTCGCCGGCGGCCACCGCGTCCATCGTCAGTTCCACGAGGCGGGCAATGCCAGCCTCGACGACTTCGGTGCGGTGGTGCAACGTGCAGCTTGCGATCGGAACGCCGGCGGGGGTGTACCGCACCGGTTCGCGTTCGACGACGCTGGCCGTGAGTTGCAGCCTGTTCACGTGGCTGATTTACGCAACTGTTAGCAACTGAGCTGAATCCTGATGGCTTGTATCTTTAAGCCTGCGCGTCGGCCGGCTGGGCAGCCGCCTTCTTGGCTTCTTCGCGCTGCACTTCCTTCATCATCGGCGACGGGCCGGTTTCGGCCTTCTTCATCTTGACGATGAGGTGGCGCAGAACGGCGTCGTTGAACTTGAACGCGTGTTCGAGTTCGTCGAGCGTGGTCTGGTCGCATTCGATGTTCATGCAGACGTAGTGAGCCTTCGCGAGTTTCTCGATCATGTAGGCCAGTTGGCGACGGCCCCAGTCTTCGATACGGTGGATCTGGCCACCGTGCGACGTGATCGTGCTCTTGTAGCGCTCGATCATGGCGGGCACTTGCTCGCTTTGATCGGGATGCACGATGAAGACGATTTCGTAATGACGCATGTATCACTCCTTATGCTTACTTGTGGATATAAGCCACCCGGGCGTCGGAACCGGTGCGGCAAGTGAGAAGCCGAAGATTGTAGCGCGAGTGACACGCACGCGCAACTGAAATCGTGATCCAGCACGCTGATTCGGGCGTATTTTCAATGACTTGCGCGGCCCGCAGGCCCTGGAACGCATCCGGCCCCGCATCGGTCCATGCCAGTCAGCCCGCCTCGCCGCTCCAGTACCCCGGCCGCGCATAGACTTCTTTCAGGTAGTCGATGAAATAGCGCACCCTGGCCGGCACGTAACGCTGTTGCGGATACACGGCGAGGATGTCGTAGTCGGGCAACGCATACTCGTCGAGCACCGTTTCGAGTTCGCCGCGCGCCAACTGGGCGTCGATCTCCCAGGTGGACCGCCAGCCGAGCCCCAGGCTCTCGGTCGCCCAGCGATGCAGCAGTTCGCCGTCGTTGCAGTCGAGCGTGCCGCCCACGCGCACCGTCACGAGCTTTCCATTGCGCCGGAAGTACCAGCCGCGGTTCTGGCCGCCCTGCAGGTTGAACGCGAGGCAGTTGTGATTCGGCAGATCTTCCAGCGTCTTCGGCCTGCCGTGCTTGCGGAAGTACTCGGGCGTACCGCACACCACGCGCCGGTTCGAAGCAAGCTTCACCGCGACGAAGTTCGGGTCGACCGCGCCGCCGATGCGGATCGACAGATCGTAACCCTCGCGCACGAGATCGACCACGCGGTCGGTCAGGTTGAAGGAGACCTGGAGTTCGGGTTTGTCGGCGAGAAACGGCGGCGCGAGCGGCGCAACGTGCTTGCGCCCGAAAGCCGCCGGCGCCGAAACGATCAAATGGCCGTTCACGACACGCCGTCCGGCGGAAAGCTCGTTCTCCGCCTGCTCCCACTCGGCAAGCAGGCCCCGGCAACGCTCGAGAAAGGCGCCGCCTTCCTCGCTCACCACGAGCCGCCGCGTGGAACGGTACATCAGCTTTACGCCCAGGCGCTTTTCCAGCGCGTCGATGCGCCGCCCGAGGACCACGGGCGAAACGCCCTCCTCCAGGGCCGCCGCCGCAAGGCTGCCCGCCTCGGCAACGCGCACGAAGGTTTCGATCTGCTTGAAGCGGTCCATTTTGTGTCTCCTGAATGCCGCGCAATACCGCCTGGGGGCCGCCAAGGGCCGTCGCGACAGCATTCAATACTTTTAGTTTCGAAATAAGCGACCCAGACGGATCTTATCAAACCTTTCCGGCGGCTCTACAGTCGCCTCAACCACCTGGTTACTTGTGCAATTTGCGACATTCAGGAGACATTCATGGCCAAGATGAGAGCCGTCGACGCAGCCGTGCTGGTGCTCGAAAAAGAAGGGATCGACACCGCTTTCGGCGTGCCAGGCGCCGCCATCAACCCGTTCTATTCGGCGATGAAGAAGGCCGGCGGCATCACGCACGTGCTGGCGCGCCACGTCGAGGGCGCCTCGCACATGGCAGAAGGCTACACGCGGGCCGAGCCGGGCAACATCGGCGTGTGCATCGGCACATCGGGCCCCGCGGGCACCGACATGATCACGGGCCTCTACTCGGCTTCCGCCGACTCGATTCCGATCCTCGCGATCACGGGTCAGGCGCCGCGCGCCCGTCTCTACAAGGAAGACTTCCAGGCCGTCGATATCGAGTCGATCGCCAAGCCCGTCACCAAGTGGGCCGTGACCGTGCGCGAGCCGGCGCTCGTGCCGCGCGTGTTCCAGCAGGCGTTCCACCTGATGCGCTCGGGCCGTCCGGGTCCGGTGCTGGTCGACCTGCCGATCGACGTGCAGCTCGCCGAAATCGAATTCGACATCGACACTTACGAGCCGCTGCCGGTCTACAAGCCGAAGGCAACGCGCAAGCAGATCGAAGCGGCGCTCACGCTGCTCAACGCCAGCGAGAAGCCGCTGATCGTCTCGGGCGGCGGCGTGCTGAACGCGGCAGCCGAAGATCTGCTCGTCAAGTTCGCCGAAACGGTGGGCGTGCCGGTGATCCCGACGCTCATGTCGTGGGGCGCCATTCCCGACGATCATCCGCTGATGGCCGGCATGGTCGGCCTGCAAACGTCGCACCGCTACGGCAACGCGACGATGCTCGCCTCGGACTTCGTGCTCGGCATCGGCAACCGCTGGGCGAATCGCCACACGGGCAGCGTCGAGGTCTACACGAAGGGCCGCAAGTTCGTGCACGTCGACATCGAGCCCACGCAGATCGGCCGCGTGTTCGGCCCGGACCTCGGCATCGTGTCCGACGCCAAGGCCGCGCTGGAGCTCTTCAACGAAGTCGCGCAGGAATGGAAGGCCGCGGGCAAGCTGAAGGACCGCAAGGCGTGGGTGGCCGAGTGCCAGGAGCGCAAGCGCACGATGCTGCGCAAGACGCACTTCGACAACGCGCCGATCAAGCCGCAGCGCGTCTACGAAGAGATGAACAAGGTATTCGGCCGCGATACCTGCTACGTGAGCACGATCGGCCTCTCGCAGATCGCGGGCGCCCAGTTCCTGCACGTCTACAAGGCGCGCAACTGGATCAACTGCGGCCAGGCAGGCCCGCTCGGCTGGACGATTCCGGCTGCGCTCGGCGTGCGTGCCGCCGATCCGGCCCGTCCGATCGTTGCGCTCTCGGGCGACTACGATTTCCAGTTCATGGTCGAAGAACTGGCCGTGGGCGCGCAGTTCAAGCTGCCGTATGTCCACGTGGTCGTGAACAACTCGTATCTGGGTCTGATCCGCCAGGCGCAGCGCGCGTTCGACATGGACTTCTGCGTGCAGCTCGCGTTCGAGAACATCAACGCGCCGGAAGTGAACGGCTACGGCGTGGATCACGTGACGGTGGCCGAAGGCCTCGGCTGCAAGGCGCTGCGCGTGTTCAAGCCGGAAGAGATCGAGCCGGCGCTGAAGCAGGCACAAGCCCTGGCCGCCGAGCACAGCGTGCCGGTGGTGGTCGAGGTGATCCTCGAGCGCGTGACCAACATTTCGATGGGCGCCGAAATCGACGCGGTCAACGAGTTCGAAGATCTGGCCGACAAGCCGGAGCACGCGCCGACGGCCATCAGCGCCCTGAACGCACTCGACTGAGCTTCACCCGCGCAGGCCGCGCGTGCCGAACTGGCGCGCGGCCTGCCCCGACTTCTTTACTGACCGACCAGCGAGACCCAAGCATCATGCCGAAATTCGCAGCCAACCTGACCATGCTGTTCAACGAAGTTCCGTTCTTCGACCGCTTCGCCGCGGCCGCGAGCGCGGGCTTCGACGCCGTGGAATTCTTGTTCCCGTATCCGTACCAGGCCAACGAACTGGCCGAGCGCCTCGAAGCGAACAAGCTCAAGCTCGTGCTGCACAACCTGCCGGCCGGCAACTGGGAAGCGGGCGAGCGCGGCATTGCCTGCCTGCCCGACCGTAAGGGCGAGTTCCAGGAAGGCGTGGGCCGCGCGATCGAATACGCGAAGGCGCTGAAGGTGCCGCAACTGAACTGCCTCGTCGGCATTCCGACGGCGGGCGTTTCGCGCGATACGGCGCTCGCGACGATCGTGGAGAACCTCGCGTTCGCTGCCGCCGCGCTCAAGCGCGAAGGCATTCGCCTGCTCGTCGAGCCGTGCAACTCATACGACATTCCGGGCTTCGCGCTGAACCGTTCGGCCGAGGCGCTCGACGTAATCGGGAAGACCGGCTCGGACAACGTCTTCCTGCAGTACGACATCTATCACATGCAGCGCATGGAAGGCGAACTCGCGGCGACGATCAGGAAGCATTTCGCGAAGATCGCCCACATCCAGCTTGCCGACAACCCGGGCCGCAACGAGCCGGGCACGGGCGAAATTCACTACCCGTTCCTGTTCGACCTGCTCGATACCCTCGGCTACGCAGGCTACATCGGCTGCGAGTACAAGCCGCGCACGACGACCGTGGAAGGCCTCGGCTGGCTGCGCAGCGCCCGGCAGCGCTCGGCCGCGCACGCTTGAGCACAGCGCAAACGCACCCGCGGCGCACCACGAAGCGGTAACGAACTGAATAGATTTAACGGAGAAACCCAAGATGGCAAAGATTGGTTTTATCGGCCTCGGCATCATGGGCGCGCACATGGCGCGCAACCTTTTGAAGGCTGGTCACACGCTCGCCGTGAACGGCAAATATCCGGTGCCGGACGACCTGCGCACGCAGACCACCGTCGTCGCCGACTCGACCGCCGTGGCCCAGGCCGCCGACATCGTCATCCTGATGGTGCCCGACACGCCTGACGTCGCGAACGTCCTCTTCGCCGACGACGGCGTGGCCAAGGGCCTCACCGCCGGCAAGCTCGTGATCGACATGAGCTCGATCTCGCCGCTGGAAACGCAACAGTTCGCGAAGCAGATCAACGCGCTCGGCTGCGACTACCTCGACGCGCCGGTCTCTGGCGGCGAAGTCGGCGCACGCGAAGCGACGCTCTCGATCATGGTCGGCGGCCCGCAAAAGTCGTTCGACCTCGCGCTGCCGCTGTTCCAGTTGATGGGCAAGAACATCTCGCTCGTCGGCGACAACGGTGCGGGTCAGACCACCAAGGTCGCGAACCAGATCATTGTCGCGCTGAACATCGAGGCTGTGGCAGAAGCCCTGCTCTTCGCGGCACGCTCGGGCGCCGATCCGGAGCGCGTGCGCCGTGCGCTGATGGGCGGCTTCGCTTCGTCGCGCATTCTCGAAGTGCATGGCGAGCGCATGACGAAGCGCACGTTCAATCCGGGCTTTCGCATCGAGCTGCACCAGAAGGATCTGAACCTCGCCCTCGACGGCGCGCGCAAGCTGGGCATCGCGCTGCCGCACACGGCGAGCGCGCAGCAACTCTTCAGCGTGTGCGCGGCGAACGGCGGCAAGGCGTGGGACCACTCGGCGATGATTCGCGCGCTGGAAATCATGGCGAACTTCGAGATCGCCGAAGGCGAAGGCTCCAAGGCGAAGGCTGCCTGAGAGGACTCGTCGGGAAGGCTGCCTGAAGCAGGCAGTTTGATTGGGGCCGGCGCGCGAGTCGCGACGGCCGATCGTGGGGCGCTCCGCGGCGGCGGCAACCGTCGCGGGGCAAATCGGGGCCGCTCTGGGCTGAGGGCGGCCAGTGGGGTCCGCAGCGGCGCCCGGTGACGGCGGGGAAGCCTTGGTCGGTCAGACGTCGTCATCGGGTGTCCGCCTGTCGGATTGTCCTCAACCGCAATAGCCATCGCGTTTCATCCGGCACGATTCCGTGCCGCCACAGCTCTGTGGCGCTTCACACTCCTTGACGCTCCCCTGATAGACCGCGTCCGCCCCCTCGCCCTATGATCGCGCCTTTCATCGGCCTGTCATTCGGCCGGCGCAAGGTGATCGCGACGCGCGATCGACCAGTCAACCCAGCACGTAAGGAGTGTGATCGATGGGCATCATCAACTTCATCAAGGAAGCCGGCGAAAAGCTCTTTGGGGCCGCCACGCCGGAAGCCGCCGCTGCGCAACCCGAAGCCGCACCCGCGGCTAATCTCGCCGAGCTGAACCAGAAGGCGGGCGACGCCGTCGCCGCCTATATCCGCTCGCAGGGCCTCGCCGCCGACAACCTCGGCGTGACCTACGACGGCGCGACGCACGCCGTCACGGTAACGGGCAACGCCGCCGACCAGGCGACGAAGGAAAAGATTCTCGTGGCCGCGGGCAACGTGCAGAACGTGGACAAGGTGGACGACCAGATGACGGTGACGAACCCGGCGCCGGCCGCGGAACATCACACGGTTGTCGCTGGCGACAACCTGTGGAAGATCGCCGAGAAGTATTACGGCAATGGCGCGAAGAACGACGTGATCTTCCAGGCGAACACGCCGATGCTCAAGAGCCCGGACAAGATCTATCCGGGCCAGGTGCTGGTGATTCCGGCACAGCAATAAGCCGCCCGATAAAGCGTGGGATAACCGCGCGTCGAAGCTGAAGCGCCACGCTCTCTGCGTGGCGCTTTGCATTTCCGCGCACCGCGTTCGCGGTCAATGCCCGTCTTCGCTGGTCTTAGTAGGTATCGAAGACCCGCTGCAATGCTCCCCGGTCGACCGCGCCTTGGGCGAGCGCAAGCGCGAGCAGCACGCGCGCCTTGTAGGGATTGAGCGAGCCCGCCGAAACGAAGCCGAGCGCGTCGTCGCTCGCGGCGCCGTTATGCATCACGTGGCCCGAGCCCACGCGCGAGGCGCGCGCGACGGCCACGCCTTTCGCGGCGGCCTCCGACAGTGCCTGTTGCAGCGTAACGTGAATCGAGCCATTACCCGTGCCGGCCACGACGATGCCGCGCACACCCGCCGCCACGAGCGCATCGACCGCAATGCGCGAAACGCCCGCATAGCTCGTCACGACCTCGACGTGCGGCCACGCCTCGACGGCCGAAAATGGCGTAGCGACGGTGTGCGGACGCAGCGCGCCGCGCTGGAACTCCACGCGCCCGTCCTGCACCCAGCCCAGCGCGCCGATCTCGGGCGACTGGAACGCATCAACTGCATAGGTGCTGATCTTGACGACGTCGCGCGCGCAATGAATGCGGTTGTTGAACGCGACGAGCACGCCCTGCCCCGCCGCTGCGCCGCTTGCCGCGAGCGTGACCGCGTTGAGCAGGTTGAGCGGGCCGTCGGCCGAAAGCGCCGAAGCTGGACGCATGGCCGCCGTCAGCACGACGGGCTTCGTGCTCTTCACGGCGAGATGCAGCAGGTAAGCCGTTTCTTCGAGCGTATCGGTGCCGTGCGTGATGACGACGCCATCGACGTCGTTGGCCGCGAGCAGCCTGTTCACGCGCTGGGCGAGCGTGGTCCAGAGCGCGAGCGGCATGTCCTTGCTGTCGATGCTCGCGACCTGCTCAGCCGCGATCTGCGCGACGGCATCGAGACCCGGCACGGCGGCCAGCAGTTGCGCGACGCCGATCACGCCGGCCTGATAGCCGGAGGTGTTGGCCGCATCGGGCGCGGCGCCCGCGATGGTGCCGCCGGTGGCAAGGACGGCAATGCGCGGCAGCGGCTTCGAGGCCGCCGCCGGGGAAGAGGATGGGGTCAGTGGAGTATTCATGGCGGCGATTTTAAGCGATCCGCCGCCGCGCGCCACCTGGCCGGAAGGCCAACGCCCACCGGCCGTGCAACCGGCGTCAACCCACCTCGCGCAACTGGGCCGCGATCTGCTGCTCGTTGAGATGCGGCGCGAACATCTCGATCAGCCGGTACGCGTATTGACGCAGGAACGCGCCTTTGCGCAGACCCACGCGCGTCGTGCTGGCCTCGAAGAGGTTTTGCGTATCGAGCGCGACGAGTTCCGTATCGCGCTTCGGGTCGTAGGCCATCGCCGCCACCACGCCCACCCCCATACCCAGCTCGACATAGGTCTTGATGACGTCCGCGTCGATGGCGGTGAGCACAACGTCGGGCACGGCGCCCACTTTCGCGAACGCCTGGTCGATATGCGAGCGGCCCGTGAAGTCCTGGTCGTAGGTGATGATCGGATACTCGGCGATCTCTTCCAGCGTCAGGTTCTCGCGCCCCACGAGCGGATGGTCCTTCGGCACGACGACCACGTGATGCCACGAATAGCACGGGAACGTCACGATATCCGGGTAGCGGTCGAGCGCTTCGGTCGAGATGCCGATGTCGGCCTCGCCGTTGATGATCGACTGCGCGATCTGCTGCGGATTGCCCTGGCGCAGCGCGAGATGCACTTTCGGAAACACCTCGCGGAACTGATGCACGACCTTTGGCAGTGCGTAGCGCGCCTGCGTGTGGGTCGTCGCGACGACGAGGTGACCGCTGTCCTGGTCGGCGAACTGGCGCGCGACGCGGCGCAGGTTCTCGGCATCGAGCAGCATGCGCTCGATGAGCTGATGCACGGCCTTGCCCGGCTCGGTCAGGCCCGTCAAGCGCTTGCCGCGGCGGATGAAAATATCGACGCCGAGTTCGTCCTCGAGGTCCTTGATCTGCTTCGACACACCCGACTGCGACGTGTACAGCACGTTCGCCACTTCGGTCAGGTTCATGTTCTGGCGCACCGCTTCGCGCACGAATCGCAACTGCTGAAAATTCATCTCTCGTCTCCGGAAACACCGAAGTAATCAGGTTGATTTGATGTAAGTATCACGCCGCCTGCGCCGCGAACACGCGCAGCCCGCGCGGCACCGCGGTAACGTTGTCGCCCACCGAAAGGGAAAGCATGCGCCATGCCTCGCGGTCGAGCTCGGCTTCGAGCGCACTGCCCGCGCCGCTTTCGAGTTCCACGCGCACCGAGCCGCCCACCGGCACCACGCGGCGCACATCGACGACGATGCCCTCGTGATGATCCGCCTGCCGCGGATACAGCGCGAGATCGTGCGGCCGCACGTAGGCAAGCGCGCGGCCCTCGAAACTGGCCTGCACGGCGATCGGCTGCGCCGCGCCGTCGGCCACGAACCCCCGCGCGTCGACATAACCCGAAAGCCGGTTCGCCGCGCCGAGGAACTCGTAGACGAACGCCGTCTGCGGGCGATCGTAGACGTCCTGCGGGCTGCCCACCTGTTCGACGCGGCCGCGATTGAGCACGACGATGCGGTCGGCCACTTCGAGCGCCTCTTCCTGGTCGTGCGTGACGAAGATCGTGGAGATGTGCAGGTCGTCGTGCAGGCGCCGCAGCCAGCCGCGCAGCTCCTTGCGGACCTTGGCGTCGAGTGCGCCAAACGGCTCGTCGAGCAGCAGCACTTTCGGCTCGACGGCAAGCGCCCGCGCAAGCGCGATGCGTTGACGCTGGCCACCCGAAAGCTCGGAGGGATAGCGCTGCGCGAGCCAGTCGAGTTGCACGAGGCTCAGCAACTCATGCACCTTCTGGCGAATCGCGGCTTCGGCAGGACGCTCGCCGCGCGGCTTCACACGCAGCCCGAACGCCACGTTCTCGAATACCGTCATGTGCCTGAACAGCGCGTAGTGCTGGAACACGAAGCCCACCTGGCGCTCGCGCGCGCCCACCGCGCCCACGTCCTGCCCTTGCAGCACGACCTGCCCCGCATCGGCATATTCGAGGCCGGCGATCACGCGCAACAACGTGGTCTTGCCGCAGCCGGACGGCCCGAGCAGCGCAACGAGCTCGCCCGGAGGAAAGTCGAGCGAGACGTCGTCGAGCGCGGCGAAATCGCCGAAGTGCTTTTGCAGATTACGAACGGTGATACCCATGTTTTACAGATCTCCGTGTTCAAACGCGTGCCGGGCAACGCCGGCGCGTACGGCGTCCTGCGTGCCGGGTTGTAGAGGGACGCCGCCGGCCAGGACGGCCGCCTGCGCCGGCACCGCGCTCTCGTCCCTGAGTTCGGCAGAAAGATGACGCTCCGCGAGCAACTTCAGGCCCAGCGTCACCAGCGCGAGCAGCGCAAGCAGCGACGCCACCGCGAACGCCGCGGCGAAGTTGTATTCGTTGTAGAGGATCTCGACGTGCAGCGGCATCGTGTCGGTCTGCCCGCGGATGTGCCCCGAGACCACCGACACCGCGCCGAACTCGCCCATCGCGCGCGCATTGCAGAGGATCACGCCGTACAGCAGGCCCCAGCGGATGTTGGGCAGCGTCACGCGCCGGAACATCTGCCAGCCCGAAGCGCCGAGCACGCGCGCGGCCTCCTCCTCGTCGTTGCCCTGCGCCTGCATCAGCGGGATCAGTTCGCGCGCAACGAACGGGAACGTCACGAAGATCGTCGCGAGCACGATGCCTGGCACAGCGAAGATGATCTGCACGTCATGGTCTTCGAGCCAGGGGCCGAGCCAGCCCTGCGCGCCGAACAGCAGTACGTAAATGAGGCCCGAGATCACAGGCGAAACCGAGAACGGCAGATCGATCAGCGTCGTGAGGAGCGCCTTGCCGCGAAATTCGAACTTTGCGATCGCCCACGAGGCCGCGAGGCCGAACGCGAGATTCAGCGGCACGGCAATCGCGGCGGTAAGGAGCGTAAGCTTGATCGCCGAGACCGCGTCTGGATCGGCAAGCGATTCGAAGTAGAAACCAATGCCCTTCGACAAGGCCTGACTGAACACCGCAACGAGCGGCACCACGAGAAAGAGCGTGAGAAAGGCGAGCGCGATACCGGTGAGGAGCCAGCGCACCCAGGGCGCCTCCGTCACCGGATCGGGCCGGCGCTGCGCACGCGTTGAGGGTACGGGCGTGCTCATTGCGCACCTCCTGTGACGACGACGCGCGCGAGCTCACCAGTCCCTGGGCCCGCCGACACACCGCGGCTCGTGCACCGCTGCAGATACCACTGCAGCGTATTGACGAAAAGCAGCATGACGAACGAGACGCACAGCATCACGACGGCGAGCGCAGTAGCGCCTGCATAGTCGTACTGTTCGAGCTTCGTGATGATCAGAAGCGATGTGATTTCGGACTTCATCGGCACGTTGCCGGCGATGAAGATGACCGAGCCGTACTCGCCCAGCGCACGCGCGAACGCCAGCGCGAATCCCGTCAGCAGCGCGGGAAGCGCGGCGGGCAGCACGACGCGGCGAAACGTGAGCCAACGCGAGGCACCGAGGCAGGCGGCGGCCTCTTCCTGTTCGCGCTCGAAATCCTCCAGCACGGGCTGCACGGTGCGCACGACGAACGGCAGGCCGATGAACGTCAACGCCACGAGCACGCCGAGCGGCGTGAACGCGACCTTGAGGCCGAGCGGCTCGAGAAATTGCCCGATCCAGCCATTGCCCGCATAGACGGCCGCGAGCGAAATGCCCGCCACGGAGGTGGGCAGTGCAAACGGCAGATCGACGAGCGCATCGACGATGCGCTTGAACGGAAATGGATAGCGCACGAGCACCCACGCGAGCAAAAAACCGAACACCGCGTTGATGAGCGCCCCACCCAGCGCCGAGAGGAACGTGAGCCGGTACGACGCGATCACGCGCGGCGACGCCACGGCGCGCACGAACTGCCCCCAGTCGAGCGTCGCGGTCTTGAGGAAAGTGGACGCAAGCGGGATCAGCACCACGAGACTCAGGTAAGCCACCGTAATGCCGAGCGTAAGGCCGAATCCCGGCAGCGCACTCGGCTTGCGTAATCGAAACGTCGTCATGCTCGTGGCTCTTTCAGATTGCTGCGGCGCCATGCGCCAAAAAGCGCGCCTTCGAGGCGTGCTCGTCGATGACCGCAAAATGCGGCCGCGGCGTTTGCATCACGGCCACATCACTGCGGCGCGTAGATCGAATCGAACACGCCGCCGTCCGCGAAATGGGTCTTCTGCGCATTCGCCCAGCCGCCGAAGGTGTCTTCGACCGTGTACAGCTTCAGCTTCGGAAACTTCGCCGTGAGATTCGCCGGCACCTTGTCCGAACGCGGGCGGTAGAAGTTCTTCGCCGCAATTTCCTGGCCCTCCTCCGAATAGAGGAACTGCAGATAGGCCTCGGCCACCTTGCGCGTGCCGTGCTTGTCCACCACCTTGTCGACCACGGCAACGGGCGGCTCGGCCAGAATGCTTGCCGACGGCACCACGATCTCGAACTTGTCGGGCCCGAACTCCTTGAGCGAAAGAAACGCTTCGTTCTCCCATGCAATCAGCACATCGCCAATGCCGCGCTGCACGAAGCTCGTCGTCGCGCCGCGCGCGCCCGAGTCGAGCACGCCCGCATTCTTGTAGAGCTTCGTGACGAACGCCTTCGCCGTCGCCTCATTGCCGCCCGGCTGGTGCAGCGCATACGCCCAGGCGGCGAGATAGTTCCATCGCGCGCCGCCCGAAGTCTTCGGATTCGGCGTAACAATCGAAACACCCGGCTTCACGAGGTCGCCCCAGTCCTTGATGTGCCTGGGATTGCCCTTGCGCACGAGGAACACGATGGTGGAGGTATACGGCGAGGCGTTGTCGGGCAGGCGCTTTTGCCAGTCGGCGGCGACGAGGCCCTTCTTCGCAAGGGCGTCGATGTCGTAAGCGAGCGCGAGCGTGACGACGTCGGCCTGCAGCCCGTCGAGCACCGAGCGCGCCTGCGCGCCGGAGCCGCCGTGCGACTGCCTGATCGTGACCGTCTCGCCGGTCTTCGCCTTCCATTCCTTGATGAAGGCGCTATTGATGTCCTGGTAGAGCTCGCGTGTCGGGTCGTAGGAAACGTTCAGGAGCGAAGTCTCCGCGTGGGCAACCGGCATCAGCATAGCCATGCCGACCAGCGGCACCGCACCGATCAGGAGTCTTGCAGCCAGCGTCCTGAACCAGCCATTTTTTCCCGCGTTCCCCGTATTCCCACTACGCATCCGCTTTCTCCGTGTTGTCGTGCGTGATTGCAGCTAACGATGCAGCGGAGTCTAACAATTTGCTTAAATGAGTAAAAATGATGTTTTCTTATTCTTTCATATCCAATTGTGCTAAGGAAAGCTGACCGGACCTCATAACGCTGCTGTCGTCCTGGCAGATGCGGGATTTGCACGTTCCGGCGCCGGCCGAACGAAGAACTTCAAGTAACACTTGAAAAGCGTCGAATACTGTATAAAAATACAGTCACCTGTCTATCCATACAGTGGCGCCATGACCAAACTCACCGCACGACAGCAGCAGGTTTTCGATCTGATCCGGCGCGCGATCGAGCGCACGGGCTTCCCGCCCACCCGCGCCGAAATCGCGGCCGAACTCGGCTTCAGCTCCGCGAACTCCGCCGAGGAGCATCTGCGCGCGCTGGCGCGCAAGGGCGTGATCGAACTGGCCGCCGGCGCGTCGCGCGGTATCCGTCTCATGCCGGGTCCGGACGACCTCCCGCACCAGTTCACGCTGCCGCACGCCAGCATCATGCAGCTTTCGCTGCCGCTCGTCGGCCGCGTGGCAGCCGGCAGCCCGATCCTCGCGCAGGAGCACATCTCGCAGCACTACGCGTGCGACCCCGCGCTCTTCTCGAGCAAGCCCGACTACCTCCTGAAGGTGCGCGGCCTGTCGATGCGCGACGCCGGCATCCTCGACGGCGACCTGCTCGCGGTGCAAAAGAAAAGCGAAGCGAAAGACGGCCAGATCATCGTGGCGCGCCTTGGCGACGACGTCACCGTCAAACGCCTGAAGCGCCGGCCGAACGGCCTCGAACTGATTGCCGAAAACCCCGACTACGAGAACATCTTCGTCGAGGCCAGCAGCGCCGAATTTGCGCTGGAAGGCATCGCAGTCGGGCTGATCCGCCCCACCGAATTCTGATAATCCGAACACTGTCTGGAGGGAGTTATGGAACGTCTTGCCCGTCTGCTGCCCTTTCGTCAATTTGGCCGCCTGCGCCATCTGCGCGGCCTCGCCGACTGCGCCGCGCGCAATGCGCGCGCAACGGCCGCCGCCTTGTCCGGTTCGCTCTTCGAGGCAGCGGATTATGAGTCCGCCGCCGGTGCGGCCGCGACTCCGGTCGACCTTCCATCGTTGCCATCCGCACAGCCCGCATTCGCGCGCGTTTCGCTCAACAGCGGCCTGAATCACGCCGAGCCGGATCGCCGCGCGCCGGTGCGCGTCTATCACGGCCCCTCGCGGCTGATCATGGTGGGAACCATGGATGCGGTGTGCCGCATGATCGACCGCTGCATCGCCGAACAGGCCGACCCGGCGGCGCTCGCCCGGTAACACAGGGCGCGTGAAGGCGGTGGGGGAAGGTCCGGCAAGAAGCTTCGGGATCGTTTCGGCGCCGGCGCGGTCAACAGGACGTGTCCCATCACTCCCGACCTGAATGATGACCGAATCCGCTTCGAACAAACGCTGGATCAAACCCGTCGCCGTCGTGCTCGTCGCGCTGGCGCTCGTCGCCGCGCTGGGCTACGGCTATGCGTCGCCCTATGTCGCGCTGGATCGGCTGAAGGCCGCCGCCGATGCGCGCGATGCGGCCACGCTCAGCGAATATGTCGACTACCCGGCTTTGCGCGCGAGTTTGAAGCAGCAGGTTGGCAAACTGCTTCAGCGGCGCATCGCGGCGCAGCACAGCAGTAACCCGTTGCTGCTGTTCGGCGCCGTGATTGGCGCGGCCCTCATCGGCCCGCTCGTGGACGCGTATGCGACACCGGACGGCGTCGCCGCGCTGCTCAATGGCATGCCGCCCACCGGAAAGCCGGGCGAGCAGCCGCCCCAGGCAGGCAATCCCGCTGCGGCACCGGCTCCTGCGCCCGCCAATCCGCCCGCCCCGACGCCTCCGGCCGCCCCGGCTGAAAACGCGCAGCCGGCGCCACGGCCTCAGACCACGGCCGGCTACCGCAGCCTCGATGAATTCGTCGTGACCTGGCAGCGCAGCGCGAGCGGCGAGCGTTACGCCGCCGTCCTGCAACGCCATGGCCTGTTTTCGTGGAAGCTCGCGGCGGTCGAATTGAACGACCCGGCCGATACGAACAGCGACCAATAGCGGCGAATCGCACCGCTATTGGCGGCACTCAGGCGGCACTCAAGCCGCCTCCTGCGCCTGCTGCTTTTGCTCCGCAGCCGAAGAACACGCTACGAGGATGCTGCACGACACGCGGTCGAGCAGCAGCGTATTGCCCGCCCCCATCCACCAGCGCGAGAGACCGGTGCGGCAGCGGTGCCCCACCACCACCAGATCGACGTGCAGTTCGTTGGCCAGATTCGCGATCTCGTCGATAGGATGGCCGAAGGCGAAGTGACCCTGCGCATGCACGCCGCGCTCGGTCAGCCACTCCACACCCTCCTGAAGAATCTCGCGCGCCGTCTCTTCGAAGCGGCCGCAGGCCACGTCGGTCAGGAGGCCGGCGCTCTGCGCGATCGTCGAACGCATGTCGACCACCGAAAGCAGATGCGTTTCCGCCCGCAGGTCCAGCGCAAGATCCGCGCCGCAGCGCAGTGCCTTGCGGCCTTCGCGCGAGCCGTCGTAACAAAGCAGAATCTTTTTGTAGCTCGCCATGATGTTTCTCCCCCGCCCACGCGAATCGCAGGCTGTGCAATTTCATGATGGTGCGCCGCAATTCCACATGCAAGGGCTGGAAAACGCCAGGTCCGGCCGTGTTGCGCCCGATCCGGAATCCTGCGGGGCGGACTTACGTCGTTGCTGCGTCAAAGCTTGTCGTGGCAGGTTTTGCCGTCGGCCGGAGGCACAGGATTGCTCTAGAATAGGCCCCCTCATGGTGCATCGCGCGTGCACCGCTTCCGTCGAACTCATCGTTCATTACGGCCTATGTCCGCACCCGCCATCGAATTCGAGCAGGTCATCAAACACTATGGAGACAGGGCGGTCGTCAATGGCCTGTCCTTCGAGGTCCGGCCCGGCGAATGCTTCGGGCTTCTCGGACCCAACGGCGCGGGCAAGACCACGACGCTGCGCATGCTGCTTGGCATCGTCGCACCCGATGCGGGCCGCATCAGCCTTTGCGGCGAGCCGGTGCCCGCGCGGGCGCGCCATGCCCGCGCGCGCGTAGGCGTCGTGCCGCAGTTCGACAATCTCGATCCGGACTTCACGGTCCGCGAGAACCTGCTCGTATTCGGCCGCTATTTCGGCCTGTCCGCCAGCGAGGCGCGTGCGCTCGTCGCGCCTTTGCTCGAATTCGCGCGGCTCGAGAGCAAGGCCGATGCACGCGTGAGCGAGCTCTCGGGCGGCATGCGCCGGCGCCTCACGCTTGCGCGCGCGCTCGTCAACGACCCCGATGTGCTGGTGCTCGACGAACCGACCACCGGGCTCGATCCGCAGGCGCGCCACCTCATCTGGGAGCGGCTGCGCTCGCTGCTTGCGCGCGGCAAGACCATCCTGCTCACCACGCATTTCATGGAGGAGGCCGAACGACTTTGCAAACGCGTATGCGTGATCGAGGAAGGCCGCAAGATCGCGGAGGGTGCGCCGAACGCGCTGATCGAATCCGAGATTGGTTACGACGTGATCGAAGTGTACGGCCCCGACCCAGTCGCGCTGCGCGATGAACTGGCGCCCTTCGCGATACGCACGGAAATCAGCGGCGAAACGCTCTTCTGCTATGTCGACGATCCGCAGCCCGTGCACCAGCATCTGCGCCAGCGCGCCGACCTGCGCTATCTGCACCGGCCCGCGAATCTGGAAGACGTGTTCCTGCGGCTCACGGGCCGCGAGATGCAGGATTAAACCCAGCAGGATTAAACCCGGCAGGATCAAGACTGGCAGGACAGAACGCGCATGAACCGGCACGACGACACCCGCGAGGCCTCATCCCTCCCCCCTATGCAAGCACGCACCGAAGACCGCGCGCCAGCGCACCCCGCCAGCCACCCGCAACGCGAGCCGCGCGCCGCGCTGCCCTCCAGCACGACGCACTGGGTCGCCGTCTGGCGCCGCAACTATCTCGTGTGGCGCAAGCTCGCGCTCGCCTCGATGTTCGGCAATCTCGCCGACCCGATGATCTATCTGTTCGGTCTCGGCTTCGGGCTAGGCCTGATGGTCGGCCACGTGGACGGCGTCTCCTATATCGCCTTCCTCGCGGCGGGCACGGTGTCGTCGTCGGTGATGATGTCGGCAAGCTTCGAGTCGATGTACTCGGGCTTCTCGCGCATGCACGTGCAGCGTACGTGGGAAGCCATCATGCACACGCCGCTCTCGCTCGGCGACATCGTGCTGGGCGAGATCGTCTGGGCCGCGAGCAAGTCGATGCTGTCGGGCGCCGCCATCATGCTCGTGGCGGGCGTGCTCGGCTACGCGAGCTTTCCGTCGATGCTGCTTGCGCTACCCGTGATCGCACTCGCCGGGCTCGCATTCGCGAGCTGCGCGATGATCGTGACAGCGCTTGCGCCGTCGTACGACTTCTTCATGTTCTACCAGACGCTCGTGCTCACGCCCATGCTGCTGCTTTCGGGCGTGTTCTTTCCGATCACGCAGCTGCCGTCGGCCGCGCAACACATCACGCTGATGCTGCCGCTCGCGCATGCCGTCGAACTGATCCGTCCAGCCATGCTGGGGCGCCCCGTTGAGAACGCGGCAACGCATGTGTTCGTGCTGGCCGTGTACGTGCTGGTGCCGTTCGCAATCGCGACCGTGCTGTTCCGCAGGCGGATGATGCGCTGAAAGCGCGCGCGGCCGCGATATGCGCCGCCTCGCGCCGACAAGGCGTGACGACGGATCAATCCTCGTCGTCGCCCCAGGGAATATCGACGTCCGAAATAAAGGCCACCGTCGCGAACGGGCCGCCTTCCTCGCGGCCGAGCTTGCCGTCGGCGCGATGCCATTCAATGCGGAAGGTGGTTGCCGGCGTTTGCGCGAGTAGCCGCACGATGCGGATCTCCTCGGGGTCGGAGTCCTCCACCGGACCGTCGAGCGAGACCAGCAACTGCTGCGGCCATACACCGTCGGCGGGATCGTAGATACGGTCGCCGTCGGGAATCGCGACGTGCGCCTCGACGCCTATCGTCGCCGAGGCCTCCACGACCATTTTTCCGAGCGCGCGCAGCACGGCCGTCGCGCGTGCCGAATTGGCCTGGCGAATGGCGAGGTCGCCGCGTGTGAGCGCCTGTTCGAGTTTCGGATTCGTTTTCTGCTGTGCCATGCTCATTCCCGGGCTGAAGCCCCTTTCTCCTGTCCCACGCAAAACCGTCGAACGGCTTGCCCATGGCTTGCCGCCCGCCCCGCTTATGCATGACATCAATGCCTGATTCCCTTCGCACTCCATCGTAGCATCGCGAACGAGGGCCGCACCAAAGCGCCGTGCGGACGCGCCACCCCCGCCCCGCCACACGCCGCTAGAAGCCGAATGCCACTACGGCAAGACCCGAAACCACACCGAACAACACGACCACCGCAGCCACCAAGGCCAGCGTGCGCGCACGGAACGAGCCCGTCAGCATCGCGAACGACGGCACGCTCACGGGCGGCAGCGTCATGAGAAGCGCGCCGGCCGGGCCAACGCCCATGCCGAGCGCGAGCATCGCCTGGATGATCGGCACCTCGCCGGCCGTCGGGATCACGAACAGCATGCCCGCCACCGCGAACGCGACGATCCAGCCGAGACTGCTCGTCACTTCGGGCCCGATATGCGGAAACAGCCACGCGCGCGCCGCGCCGAGCAGCAGCACGAGCACGACGTACTCGGGAATGAGGCGCACGGCCATGCGCACGAAGAGTGTCAGCCAGCGCACGAACATGCTGCCGCCGTCCGCCTGCTGCTGCGCGAGCTGGGCGAGGCGGTCGTCGGCGGCGTGCGCCTCCTGCGGTGTGACGAGCCGGTTCGCGAGCCAGCCGAGGCCGAAGACCATCAGCACGCCCAGGACCAGACGCAGCGCGCTCCACTGCCAGCCGAGCACGAAGCCCATGAAGACGAGCGTAGCGGGATTGAGCACGGAATTGCCGAGCCAGAACGCAATCGCCCCGCCCGCCGAGGCATTGCGCGCGCGCAGCCCGGCCACCACGGGCGCCGCGCAACAGGTGCACATCATGCCCGGCACGGCGAGAAGACCACCCGCCGCGACGCTGCCGAAGCCGTGGCGCCCGAGCACGCGCGCGACCCACTGGACCGGCAGCAGCGCCTGAACCGCCGACCCCAGCAGCAGGCCGAGAACCATCGCCTGCCAGATCGCCTTGCCATAAGCCCACGCATAATCGAGCGCGGCGGACACCGACGGCGCCGGCGCGCTGGCGTCGGCCCCCATCAGAATGGATTTGCCGATCGAATGCGTTGCCTCGGCCGTAAAGGCACGGTGGTAATACGGGAACCACTTCACGTAGAAAAGACCGGCCACCGCCAGCAGAAAAAAAATGGGCCAGCCATACGAGGGCGTCGGTTGCGCGTCGCGGGCGCTCGTCATCGTGAACGTTCTCCGGGAAAAGGGGGAAGCAGTCGGGGCCGTATCGTGCGATACGGCCCCGACAGCGCAAGCTGGATCGTAGTGTATGGCGCGCGAATCGCCAAACGGCTTTCGCGGCATGTCGAACGCTGTCGGCACTACGCCGCCGCCGGCGCGGCGAGCGCAAGGATACACGCACCTCGCGGGCGGCGGCGCGTGGCGCGGGTCGCGCAACTACCCGGACCTGCCGGGCGCGCGACGCTTCACGGCTTCCGGGCGGCGGTCAGGGTGCGGGGTTGGGCTGCTGTTCGTGGAGCGCGTCGATCTGCGCGAGCACCTCGGGCGAGAGCTTCACGTCGACGCTGGCGATGTTCTCCTTCAACTGCGTCATTGACGTCGCGCCGATCAGATTGCTCGTGACGAACGGCCGGCTGTTGACGAAGGCGAGCGCGAACTGTGCGGGCGTGAAGCCGTGCTCCTTCGCGAGCGCGACGTAACGGGACGTGGCCGCGACGGCTTGCGGCTTGCTGTAGCGCTGGAAGCGCTCGAACTTCGTGATGCGCGCGCCTTCGGGGCGCGCGCCGCCCTCGTACTTGCCGGAGAGCCAGCCGAACGCCATCGGCGAATACGCGAGCAGACCGATGCCCGCGCGATGCGTGAACTCGGAAAGCCCGCTTTCGAAGGT
Source organism: Paraburkholderia sp. AV2 (assembly GCF_054968425.1). Taxonomy (NCBI): domain Bacteria; kingdom Pseudomonadati; phylum Pseudomonadota; class Betaproteobacteria; order Burkholderiales; family Burkholderiaceae; genus Paraburkholderia; species Paraburkholderia sp. AV2. The sequence goes on along the minus strand of NZ_JBANLK010000002.1, from coordinate 166,096 downwards.
GCGGTTCACGAGGCTATAGGGATTCTGGATGCTGACGATGCGCGGCAGGCCCAGCTTTTCGGACGCGCGCAGGAATTGCGCGACGCCCCACGGCGTCTCGTTCGACACGCCGATGTGACGCACCTTGCCTGCCTTCACGAACTCGGCCAGCACGGACAAGGTCTCCTCGATGGGCACCGTATAGGCGTCGTCGACCCACGGATACACGTTGCGGCCGAACGTCATCGTGCTGCGGTCGGGCCAGTGCAGTTGATAGAGATCGACGTAATCGGTCTGCAGGCGCTTGAGGCTGCCTTCCAGCGCCTCGGTGAGATTCTTGCGGTCGAACTGGTTGCCCTCGCCGCGGATATGGCGCGGATTGTGCGGCTGGCGCGCCGGCCCGGCAATCTTGCTGGCGAGCACGATGCGATCGCGCGCGCTGCGATGCTGGGCGAGCCACGTACCGATATAGCGCTCGGTCAGGCCCTGGGTCTCGGGCCGCGGCGGCACGGGATACATCTCCGCGGCATCGATCAGCGTGACGCCCTGATCGAGTGCGTAGTCGATCTGTTCGTGCGCGTCGCGCTCGGTGTTCTGTTCGCCCCAGGTCATCGTGCCGAGACCGATCAGGCTCACCTTCACGTCCGTGTCGCCGAGTGTGCGGTAGTCCATCGAAGCGTATTCCATCGTGAGTTGGTCAGACGCTGAAACTACCACGCCCGCGCGGATTTTTCAGAGGATCGCCCAGACGAGGCGGCGCCTGCGCGTGCGTAGACGCCAGGTGCGGGCTTGTCCGGTCGAAAATAGGGTCAAGCGATTTTGCCGACAGATTTTTGCTGACAGACGCTGGCAGACCTTCACATCGGGTTTGCGCAGCGCGCAACGCGACATGGCATCTGGGTTAAAATACAAGGTTGATCCTTGCACGCTGCGTTTTCGCGCCTTCTCTCATGTCCGCCAATCCCGTCTCCAGCCCCCGCCGCGTCTCCGTGGCGCCGATGATGGACTGGACTGACCGTCACTGCCGCTCGCTGCACCGCTTCATCTCCCGGCACACGTGGCTCTATACGGAGATGGTGACGACGGGCGCCCTGCTCCACGGCGACGTGCCGCGCCATCTGGCGTTCACGCCGCACGAGGCACCGGTGGCGCTGCAACTGGGCGGCAGCGAACCCGACGACCTCGCGCGTTCGGCGAAGCTCGGCGAACAATGGGGCTACGACGAGATCAACCTGAACTGCGGCTGCCCGTCCGAGCGCGTGCAGCGCGGGGCGTTCGGCGCCTGCCTCATGAACGAACCGCAACTCGTGGCCGACTGCGTGAAAGCCATGCGCGACGTCGTTTCGGTGCCGGTGACGGTCAAGCACCGTATCGGCGTGGATGCGGTCGAGGAATATGCATTCGTGCGCGACTTCGTTGGCACCGTCGCTGACGCGGGCTGCGAGGTGTTTATCGTCCACGCGCGCAACGCGATTCTCAAGGGGCTCAGCCCGAAGGAAAACCGCGAGATTCCGCCGCTGAAGTACGAGTACGCGCATCAGTTGAAGCGCGACTTCCCGCACCTCGAAATCATCATCAACGGCGGCATCAAGACGCTCGACGAGGTGGAGACGCATCTCGAGCACGTGGACGGCGTGATGCTCGGCCGCGAGGCCTACCACAACCCCTACGTGCTGGCCGAGGTTGATGCGCGCTTCTACGGTTCGCAGGAGCGCGCGCCCACGCGCGAGGCAGTGGAGGCAAAGCTCATCGAGTACTGTGCGCAGGAAATCGCGCGCGGCACGCATCTGAGCGCGATCACGCGCCACGCGCTGGGACTCTATCGCGGCGTGGCCGGCGCGCGCGGCTGGCGTCGCGTGCTGTCGGACAACCGCAAGCTTGCGAAAGCCGATCTCGCCATCTTCGAAGAGGCGCGCGAGCCTCTGCGGGCGGCCGCATTCTCCGAGGACGGAGCGGAAACGTCTGCGGAAATATTTCAATGAAGGGCTAGGCAATCGCAATAGAGTGTGTATATAATCTTGCTTCTCGATTGATGGCTGCGTCTGTTGCAGCATGGGTCGAGCAAAGTTGTGCAGTGGTGGCTGTAGCTCAGTTGGTAGAGTCCAGGATTGTGATTCCTGTCGTCGTGGGTTCGAGTCCCATCAGCCACCCCAAAGAATTCAATCAAAAAGCCCAGCCCTAACCGGTTGGGCTTTTTGCTTTGCGGGTCCGCGTAGGCGCTGTGCAGGCAAATCCGGACCGTTGCCTGCGCAACGTCATCTCTCGCCGCAGCGCTTCTGCGGCCCGCACGAGGAATTTTCTCGTCGGATTACCTACCCCATCGCGTTTCCCACAATGCCGTTGGGAGTCGCGATAGATAACCGGGCCAGCGAAGGATGAAAAAAAGAAATACGCCAGCGGAACCCGCAGTTAATCTACCTTTATTGATAACCGGGAGGCACTGGCATGTTCTATAGCCAATCGTGGATGGGTTACGGCATGGTCGGGGGTCTGCAGGCGGGTGCGATTGCGGCTGCAATCGGATTCTTCATGCTGCTGCTGGTGCGCTGGCTGACCCGCAAACAACGCTGGAGCCAGGGCCGCGAGCTCGGAGTGGCTTATCTGCTGTCCCTGCTGCCCAGTTCCAGCGGCGATTTGTGGAATCTGTTCTATTTCAACTACGCCGACCTGCAGTCGCCGGTGTTCCTGAGCGCGGCACTAGCCGACGTACACGATCCGGACAGTATCGGGCTGCGCGTAATGTGCGAGTTCTCGGGCGTGGCGATCGGATTATTGCTAGCCTGGTTATTGCTGTTTTGGCGCGATCGCGCGCGTGCCAGTGGCGCATGACGCAGCACCGGAATGCGCGCCAACCACCGCTTCCCTACCCCTGCCCATCCACCCACGCTCGCGCCGCCTCGAAGCCCGCCTCGGCAGCGGCATGCTCGGTCGACCACAGCCGGTCGATATGGACCAGTTGCCAGTCCTTCACCACCGCATTACCGCGCAGCACGCGAAAATGGGCCTTTACGCCCGTTAGCACCTGCTCGACCGCCACTTCGATGTCGAAGTCCTTGTAGCGCTCCTGATAGTCGCCCATGTCGAGGCCCTTCGGCTCCATGATCGCTTCTCCGTCGTGGCAGACCGGACCATCGTAGCACTTCAGCGCGCGTCAAAGCCTCGCGATCGATACCTCCGTCGACTTCACGAGCGCCACCACTTCCGATCCCACCTTGAGGTCGAGCTCGTCGATCGAACGCGTCGTGATCACCGACGTCACCACGCCGAACGGCGTATCCACGTCGACCTCGGAAACCACCGGCCCGCGGATGATCTCCTTGACCTTGCCGCGAAACTGGTTGCGCACGTTGATAGCGGAAATACCCATAAAATCAGCCTCGAAAATTCGAATGAAATGGTCAAAAGGTCAGCAGCAATTCACGACGCCTGGCATGCCGCGCAGCCTTCACGTCGTGAAGACAGGCTCTCGGGCGTACGGCTCAGCACGCGATCGAGCACGCGCGCTTCGAGCGCCGCAAAGCGCGCGTTGGCGCGCTGGCGCGGACGCCCCAGCGGCACCGGTTCGTCGAGCGCAATATGCCCCGCCTCCACGAGCAGGACGCGTTCGCCCAGCGCCACCGCCTCCTGCACGTCGTGCGTGACGAGCAGCGCCGTGAAACGGTGTTCGCGCCACAGGCGTTCGATCAGCGCGTGCATTTCGATACGCGTCAGCGCGTCGAGCGCACCCAGCGGTTCGTCGAGCAGGAGAAGATTCGGCCGGTGCACGAGCGCGCGCGCGAGTGCCACGCGCTGGCGCTGGCCGCCGGAAAGGCGCGCGGGCCAGTCGTCCGCCCGCCCCAGGAGCCTCACTTCGTCGAGCACGGCACGCGCATCCTCGCGCGCGCCGCGGCCAAGACCCAGCATCACGTTCTGCAGCACCGTCTTCCAGGGCAGAAGGCGCGCGTCCTGGAACATGATGCGCGTCTCGGGCGGTGCGCCCGCCTCGCCGTGCCGGAGCAGTTCCCCCGCATCCGGCGTCTCGAGCCCCGCAATGAGGCGCAGCAGCGTGGACTTGCCGCAGCCGCTACGGCCGACGATCGAAACAAAGCTGCCGCGCTCGATCGACAGATCGAATCCGTCGAGCACCACGCGTTGCCCATAGCGCTTGCCCACGGCGCGCAATTCCACCGCCGGATCCGCGGCCGGCGCGCCACCGCGCAACAGCCCCGGTGCGCCTTCTGCGTCCTGCCGCCTCGACCTCGACGCGTCGCCTTTCGCCCGAGGGGGTGGCTCGACCGCGCCGTGCTCGCGCTGCCGCTGCGCCTCGATTTCGGCCTGCAGATCGCGGCCCGCAATGCCGGCATAGCCCGGCGCCAAAATCGTCGCGCTCATGTACCGCTCCCGGTTTGATACGCGGGGTGCCAGCGCAGCACGGCACGCTCGAGCGACCTGGCCAGCACGTCCGCCAGCTTGCCGAGCAATGCGTAGAGCAATATGCCGACCACCACCACATCGGTTTGCAGGAATTCGCGCGCGTTCATCGTCATGTAGCCGATGCCCGACTGCGCGGAGATCGTTTCGGCGACGATCAGCGTCACCCACATCAGCCCCAGCGCGAAGCGCACGCCGACGAGTATCGATGGCAACGCCCCCGGCAGGATCACATGCCGATAGAGCGCGAATCCCTTGAGGCCATAGCTGCGCGCCATCTCCACGAGGTTGGCGTCGACGCAGCGGATGCCGTGAAAGGTGTTCACGTACATGGGAAAGAACACGCCCAGCGCGACGAGAAAGAGCTTGGCCTCTTCCTCGATGCCGAACCACAGGATCACGAGCGGAATCATCGCGAGCGCCGGGATATTGCGGATCATCTGGATGGTCGAGTCGAGCGCGGTTTCGACGGGTTTGAAGAGCCCCGTCGCGAGGCCGAGCACGAGCCCGAAGCCCCCGCCGATCGCAAAGCCTGCCAGCGCGCGCCAGGTGCTCACGCGCACGTCCTGCCACATCTCCCCGGACTCGATCAGTGCCCAGGCGGCCCTGAGCACTGCGAGCGGCTCGGGCAGCACACGCGAGGACAGCACGCCGCTGCGCGCAGCCAGCTCCCACGCGGCAAGAATCGCGAGCGGCACGATCCAAGGCGCCGCGCTGGCGAACGCGGCGCGCAGCAGGGGTCTTAGCGAACGCCGGTCACGGGGTGCGACCACCGGAGCAACAGCCGTTTGACTCATGAAAACCTCTCCGAACCGGTTAACGATGCCTGGCTGACATCCCGCTGACGTTCAGCTCTGGCTGGCGCGCGGCAAATACTGATTGCCCACCACTTCGCCGAACGGCCCCGAAAGCGGACCGTCCGCGCGCTTCGCCTGACGGCCCGGCAGCAGCGGAAACACGAGTTCGGCGAACCGGTAGGATTCCTCAAGGTGGGGATAGCCGGAAAGAATGAACGTCTCGATGCCGAGATCCGCATACTCCTTCATGCGCGCCGCCACCTGCTCCGGATTGCCGACCAGCGCCGTGCCGGCGCCGCCGCGCACGAGGCCCACGCCGGCCCAGAGATTCGGATAGACCTCGAGTTCCTTGCGCGTGCCGCGCTTGCCGCCGTGCAGCGCGGCCATGCGGCGCTGGCCTTCCGAGTCCATCTTGCCGAACGCGGCCTGTGCGCGGGCAACGGTGTCGTCGTCGAGTCGGCTGATGAGGCGTTCGGCGTCGGCCCAGGCCTCCTCCTCGGTCTCGCGGACGATCACGTGCAAACGAATGCCGAAGCGGATCGTGCGGCCACGTTCGGCCGCGCGCTTGCGGATGTCGGCAATCTTCTTCGCGACCGCCTCGGGCGGTTCGCCCCACGTGAGGTAAGTGTCGATATGCTCGCCCGCAATGGTGTGCGCGGCCGGCGACGAGCCCCCGAACCAGAGCGGCGGATGCGGATGCTGCACCGGCGGATAAAGCGCCTTGCCGCCCTTCGAGACCAGATGCTTGCCGATGAAATCGACCGCTTCGCTGGTGTGCGACGCGGCGAGCAGTTGGCGCCAGATGTGCAGGAATTCGTCGGTGATTTCGTAGCGCGTGTCGTGATCGGCGAAGAAACCGTCGCCTTCGAGTTCGGCCTGGTCGCCGCCCGTCACCACGTTGATAAGCAGACGCCCGTTCGAGAGCCGGTCGAAGGTCGCCGCCATGCGCGCCGAGAGCCCCGGCGAAGACAACCCCGGGCGGATCGCCACCAGGAATTTCAGGCGCCGCGTGACTGCGATCAGGCTCGATGCGACAACCCAGGCGTCTTCGCACGACCGGCCCGTCGGCAACAGCACGCCTTCGTAGCCGAGCGTATCGGCGGCGGTGGCCACTTGCTGGAAGTACGCGAGGTCAGCGGCGCGCGCGCCCTCGGTCGTGCCCAGATAACGGCTGTCGCCATGGGTCGGGATGAACCAGAACACATTCATGCATTGCTCCTGCTGGATACTGGACGAAAATGCGAAACCAAAACGCGAGACGAAAACCGGCGGGCACGGCGTGCGCCCTGCCCGCGCAAGGCGAACCGCCGACGGCCAGGCCGTCGTAGTCATGGGGAATCAGTCTAGGGAGAGGGGTGTGGCTTTTGAACGATTTTTTAAAGCTTAGGTTTTCCGCTTTCGTGCTTTGGCGCGCCGCGCCGATATAATGGCTCACGCCAACAAAAAGCCCGGCAGGCCGCACCCGGCGCCGCCATGCGCGCCCCGCCGCCGGTGCTTCGCACTCTCGCCGTTCACATGCAAAAACTGATTCTGCCGTTCCTGTCCGGCTTTCTCGCCTCGCTCTTCTTTCGCGAGGCCACGCTCGCGCTGTTGCACGCGGCCCAGGTCATCGACGCAGCCGGCTTTTCGACCGCGCCGTTCGTGCCGTTCGGCCTGCCCGAGTTTCTCGTGAACGCGATCTGGAGTGCGGCGTGGGCGGTGCCCATGGCGTGGCTGCTGCGCGTCTCGCCTTCGCGGCCCGCGCCCTGGGTGCAGGCATTCGTGTTCGGCGGCCTCGTGCTCACGGCCGCGATGGTGTTCGTGGTCGACCCGCTCCGCGGCATCTGGCCGAGCGGCAACATGCTGCCGCGTCTCGCACAGGGCTTCGCTTCGAATGCGGTATGGGGATGGGGCGCGCTCGTGTTCATGCGCGCGTTCATGAGCGAAACCGTCGAGGACTGACGTCGCCCCGCGCGGCGGGTTCAGCCCTTCAGGTCGCGCAACGGATGGTCCGCCTCGGACCACGAGCTTTCGAACATGCGCTCGACCTGCGCGCGCGGCACGTCCTCGATGCGCTCGAAACGCCAGTCCGGACGGTTGTCCTTGTCGATGATGCGGGCTCGAATGCCTTCCATCACGTCGCCCTGAGCAAAAGTCGACCGCGTGAGATCGAGATCGCGCCGCAGCACGTCCGCCATTGCCCCTTCCGCGCGCGACACCACTTCCAGCGAAACCGCCATCGATAGCGGCGAGCGCTCGCGCAGCACGCCCGCCGCCTGCTCGGCCCAACCGGACTCGGGCCCCTGCGTTTCGCGCTGCACCGCGTCGAGCGACGCCGCGATGGCCGGCACGTCGGGCAACCCGAAATGCCGGTCGATCCACGCACGTGCCCCGGCAAGCGCGCTGGCGCCGGCCTCGCGCCGAACGTCCTCGCCCACGGCCGCTTCGCGCCGGATCCGCGCGACGATCTCCTCGCCCGTCGCGAACGGTTCCGTTTCGAGCGCATCGATCAACGCGGGCCATGCCGCCTCGTCCAGGTACGCGTCGGCGAGGCCCGCATAAAGCGCCGCCGGCGCGTCGATCGTTTCACCGCTCACCGCCAGGTAACGGCCGAGTGCGCCCGGCGTACGCGCCAGAAACCAGCCCATGCCCACATCCGGAAAGAGGCCGATGCGCGTCTCGGGCATGGCAAGGCGCGTGGACGGCCCCACCACGCGCAGGCCGCCCGTGCGATGCGCACCCTGCGAGATCCCCATTCCACCGCCCATCACCACGCCGTTCATGAACGCGATATAGGGCTTGGGGTAAGTGAAAATCGCGTGATTGAGCCGGTACTCTTCGGTGAAAAAAGTGTCCAACGCGGCCCGGTCGCCGGCCCGATACGACTCGTAGAGAAAGCGGATATCGCCGCCCGCGCAGAACGCGCGCGCGTGGCGGGAGCGCACCACGACGGCTAGTACGCCGACGTCGCCGCGCCAGCGGTCGAGCGCGGCCTGCATGGCGCGAACCATGCCGGTCGAGAGCGCGTTCAGCGCCTCGGGACGTTCGAGTTCGATGAAACCGATGCGGTTCGCCACGCGGGTGACGACCTGTTGGCCGGCGCCGCTCGCGGACGAGGCGGTGGGATCCTGTGACATGGCAATCGAAGTGACCGGAGATTGAGAGGTAGGCGCGATGCAAACGCGCCACGGTTTTCAAAATACATCGAAATGCGCGGGCGGCCCGCATCGAAGGCCTGCATGGAAGCGTCGCGGCTGAGCGGAGGCGCACCGAAATGATCCTCGAGCGCCTCCACGGAAATCGCACACGGCACCCTGGCGCCATCGACGAGCGCCGCGAACACGACCGTCAGATTCGAATCGCGGTAGACCGGCGCATCGGGAAGAAAGCGAATATTCATCTCCAGCCTCGCTGGGCAATTCGTCGGAACAATCGGAGTAGCCGGATCGAGCGGGCGCCGGCAGACGGCGCGTTGATCCATACATGTTACGCTGCGCACTGATTCTCGCTATTCACTTCGGCGCACGCGATGGACTCGAAACTCACCGGCCGCTACTTCGTCAACGAACAGGAAATTCCCGAACCGCAAGCGGCGAATCGCTGGTTCGACTACGCACGGAAGCACGACATCGACATCGCGCGGGCGATCAGCCTGTGGGAGGACGCGGCCTCGCTCGACGGCGAGAAGAGCCGCGCCACGATTCAGGCCGCAGGCATCCGTATCGAGCCGCCCGCGGCGCGCTGAGACCGCCCTCGCGCGCGCGTTGCCGGGCACGCTGCCCGGCGCGTGCCTCGGCGCGGCGTCAGTGCGCCTGCATCTTCGAGAACAGGTTGAGCACGACCACCCCGGCCACGATCAGGCCGAGGCCCAGCATGGCGGGCAGATCGGGCACCTGGCGGTAGAGCGCCATGGCGACGAGCGTGATGAGGACGATGCCCACGCCCGACCACACGGCATAGACAATGCCGACGGGAATGTTGCGCAGCGTAAGCGAGAGCCCGTAAAACGCGAGCCCATAGCCCGCGACGACGATGACCGAGGGCACGAGCCGCGTAAAGCCGTTCGAGGCGCGCAACGCCGAGGTCGCAATCACTTCCGCAATGATGGCGATGACGAGCCAGGTCCAGGGGCCGAAACGCATGGCGTCAGGCCTTCGCCAGCGCAAGCTGGCCGTAATCGGCGCCGAGCAGCGCGCACAGGGCCTCGACGACGAGCTCGTGATCGGCGCGCTGCGGCAGCCCCGACACCGTCACCGAGCCGATCACGCCCGCGCCGGCCACGGCGAGCGGAAACGCGCCGCCGTGCGTGGCGTAGTCGGCAACGGGCAGGCCGTGCTTCTCGGCGAGCGTCGTGCCCGCCTGCTGCATGCGCAGGCCGATCGCGTAGGAACTGCGGCGGAAATGCTCGACTACGCGTGACTTGCGGCGCACCCAGTCGACGTTGTCGGGCGTCGTGCCGTCGAGCGCGCTGAAGAAAAGCGGCTGGCCGAACGTGCGCACGTCGATGACGAGAGCGTGCGTGCGCGAGCGCGCGAGTTCATGCAGGCAGGAGCCGAGCTCCCACGCGCGGGCCGCGTCGAAACGGGGAAAGACCAGCGCCGCTTCCTGCGCGGCAATCGACTGCAGATCGTGTGCGATATCCATGGATACGAACGGGAATGGGTCTTTCGACAGGTCCCCGATTCTAGCCTGGGGCCGCCGGCAAGCGTCCCGCAAACGACTCGAAGGGAATTCGTTAATCTCTGTTGCAATGCAGAAGTAGCCGCGCTATAATCTTTTCTTCGACGGACGCGGGGTGGAGCAGTCTGGCAGCTCGTCGGGCTCATAACCCGAAGGTCGTAGGTTCAAATCCTACCCCCGCAACCAAGCACTCTCCGTCGAACAGCAAGCAAGGGTTACAACGCATTCGCGTGTAACCCTTTTTTGTTTTCCGCGCCTGTCTGGCCAGCGCGGCACCAGCCTGCCACCGCCGCGGCCACCCTCACGGCCACCCGCCCCGCGGTGATACACTCGCATCACTCTTCCCCCAATCGCACCCATGAAATTCTGCTCGACTTGCGGTCAGGCGGTCAGCCTGCTCGTGCCGCCCGGAGACAACCGCGAACGCTACGTCTGCTCGGCCTGCGGCACCGTGCACTATCAGAATCCGCGTAACGTGGTCGGCACTGTCCCCGTTTGGGAGGACAAGGTGTTGCTGTGCCGGCGGGCCATCGAGCCGCGCTACGGTTACTGGACCTTGCCCGCCGGTTTCATGGAGATGGGAGAAACCACCGCCGAGGCCGCGGCGCGCGAAACGCTCGAGGAAGCCGGCGCGCGCGTCGAGGTGCAAAACCTCTTCTCGCTGCTGAACGTGCCGCGCGTGCATCAGGTCCACCTGTTCTATCTCGCGCGCCTGCTCGACATCGATGTCGCGGCCGGCGAGGAGAGCCTCGAAGTGCGCCTTTTCGAAGAGCGCGAAATTCCCTGGGACGACATTGCGTTTCCCACGGTCGGGCAGACGCTGCGCTTTTTCTTCGCCGACCGCCAGTCGGGCAGCTACGGCCTGCACACCGGCGACGTGTTGCGCTCGCTGCGCGACGGCTGACCCCCACTCCCGATGGTTCCCTGGCTCGGGCCCGAAGACCCGTTTCCCAGCGTCGAACGCGCGCTCGGCGCCGGCAGCGGCGCGCCGGGGCTGCTGGCCGCGAGCGCCGACCTGCTGCCCTCGCGCCTCATCGACGCCTATCGGCACGGCATCTTCCCGTGGTATTCGGACGGCCAGCCCGTGCTCTGGTGGAGCCCCGACCCGCGCATGATCCTGCGGCCCGACGCGTTCAAGGTCTCGCCGTCGCTGAAGAAAACGCTCAAGCGCGTGCTGCGCGACGACGCGTGGGAGATTCGCGTCGACGACGACTTCGCCGCCGTGATGCGCGCCTGCGCGAACGCGCCGCGCCACGGCCAGCGCGGCACCTGGATCACGGGCGACGTGATCGACGCCTACTCGGCCCTGCACCGCATCGGCGACGCGCACAGCATCGAGGCCTGGCACGACGGCGAGCGCGTGGGCGGCCTCTATGGCGTGTCGCTCGGCACGATGTTCTTCGGCGAGTCGATGTTCGCCTCGGTCACCGACGCCTCAAAGATCGCGCTCGCCGCCCTCGTCGCGCATCTGCGGCGCCACGGCGTGGCCTTGATCGACTGCCAGCAGAACACCTCGCACCTCGCGTCGCTCGGCGGGCACGAGATTGCGCGCAAGGTTTTCATCGCACACGTGCGCGCAACGGTCGATGCGCCACGCATTCCATGGCGCTTCGACAAGGCGATTCTCGCCGACCACGTAACGCGCCCGGACACTGCCCCGGCGGCTTGAGCAAGACCCGGGCGGGCCGCCCGGCGGGCGCGGCAAGCCTTCCGTCGTGCCGCGCAATTCGATGGATTCCGCTTCGGGCTCGATGTTAGACTGAAGATAGAACATGTCGCGCGCGGCCGCCGCGCCACCAGCGCGCCGTGCGCGCGACGATCCGAACTGCTACGAGAGCCGCCAACGTGACGCATCCCAACGAGCTGCCGCTTTCACCGCTTTCCGCGCTGCAATTCTATGCAACGGCGCCCTACCCCTGCAGCTATCTGGAGGGGCGTATTGCGCGCTCGCAGGTGGCGACACCCAGCCACCTGATCAACTCCGACGTCTACACCGAACTGGTCAAGGCGGGTTTCCGGCGCTCGGGCGTCTTCACCTACCGCCCTTACTGCGACGGCTGCCGCGCGTGCGTGCCGGTGCGCGTGCCGGTCACGCGCTTCGCGCCCAGCCGCACGCAGCGCCGCACCTGGAAGCAGCACGGCGAGCTCGTCGCGACGGTCGCGCCCCTGCACTACGACGAAGCGCACTACGCGCTCTACATGCGCTACCAGTCGGCCCGTCACGCGGGCGGCGGCATGGACCGCGACAGCCGGGACCAGTACGAGCAGTTCCTCCTGCAAAGCCGCATCAATTCGCGCCTCGTCGAATTCCGCGAGCGCGATGCGCAGGACCCCGAAGGCAGCGGCACGCTGCGCATGGTGAGCATGATCGACATCCTCGGCGACGGGCTCTCGTCGGTCTATACCTTCTTCGAGCCCGACGCCCCGCACACGAGCTACGGCACCTACAACATCCTGTGGCAGATCGAGCAGGCGCGCAGCCTGCAACTGCCTTACGTATATCTCGGCTACTGGATCCGCGAAAGCCCGAAGATGGCTTACAAGGCGCACTTCCGGCCGCTGGAGGGCCTTTTCGACGGCGTGTGGGCGCCGCTCGACGAGGCACTCGCCGCCCGCGCATAAAGGGCGCGCCGTCTACCCAAGGTGGCGGCCGGAGCGCGGCGTGACAGGCCGCGCAGGCCGGGGGCGCCCTCGCCGGGGCCCGCAAAGCCGGTAAAATAGCGGGTTCCCATTCTTCCGGCATCCGCGCCCTCCTCCCGTGTTCAGCTCCTTCTATCCGTTTCTGCGCGACCAGCTCTTTCGCTTCGACGCCGAAGACGTCCACCATCTGACGCTGCGCGCCATCGGCGCCGCCGGCCGCACCGGCATGGCGGGCCTGCTGGGCTCGCATACGCCCGACTCGCCGCGCACCGTGATGGGCCTCACGTTTCGCAATCCGGTAGGCCTCGCGGCGGGACTCGACAAGGAAGGCGCCGCCATCGACGGCTTCGCGGCGCTCGGCTTCGGCTTCATCGAAGTGGGCACCGTAACGCCGCGCTCGCAGCCCGGCAATCCGCGTCCGCGCATCTTCCGGCTGCCGCAGGCGGGCGGCATCATCAACCGCATGGGCTTCAACAATCAAGGCGTCGAGCAGTTCGTGAAGAACGTGCGGGCCGCGCACTATCGCGGCATCCTCGGCCTGAACATCGGCAAGAACGCCGATACGCCCATCGAGCGCGCCGCCGACGACTATCTGTTCTGTCTCGAGCGCGTCTACCCGTTCGCGAGCTACGTGACGATCAACATCTCGTCGCCGAACACGAAGAACCTGCGCCAGTTGCAGGGCGCGGGCGAGCTCGATGCGCTGCTCGCGGCGCTCAAGGACAAGCAGCAGCGCCTCGCCGACCTGCACGGCAAGCTCGTGCCGCTCGCGCTGAAGATCGCGCCGGACCTCGACGACGAGCAGATCAAGGAGATCGCCGACACCGTCCTGCGCCACCGGTTCGAAGGCGTGATCGCGACCAACACCACGCTCTCGCGCGCCGCCGTGCAGGGCCAGCCGAACGCGGACGAAACCGGCGGCCTTTCCGGGCGCCCGGTATTCGAGGCGTCGAACGCCGTGATCCGCAAGCTGCGTGCCGAGCTCGGCGCCGACGTGCCGATCATCGGCGTGGGCGGCATCTTCTCGGGAGACGACGCGCGCGCGAAGATCGAGGCAGGCGCCTCGCTCGTGCAGCTCTACACCGGCTTCATCTACCAGGGCCCCGCGCTCGTCGCCGAATGTGCGCGCGCACTGGCCGCGCGCCGCGCCTGACGCTATAGTTTCACGCTAGTCATGGGTCACCCGCGCCATTACAAGATTACAAGAGGAAAACGATGAAACTCGCCCTGCTGAAAAAACTCCTTGCGGCCACGCTGATCGGCGCCGCGTTCGTTTCGGCCAGCGCCCACGCCGACGACCTGCTCGACCAGGTGAAGGCGCGCGGCACGCTGCGCATCGGCCTCGAAGGCACCTTCCCGCCGTTCGATTCGAAGGCGCCCGACGGCCAGCTCGTCGGCTACGACGTGGACATCGCGAAGGCCGTCGCCGCGAAGCTCGGCCTGAAGCCCGAGTTCGTCACGACCGAGTGGAGCGGCATCATTGCGGGCCTGCAGGCCGGCAAGTTCGACGTGATCGTCAACCAGGTGGGCGTGACCGACCAGCGCAAGGCCGTGCTCGACTTCTCGCCGGCGTACACCTACTCGGCCGCGCAGCTCATCCAGCGCAAGGACGACACGCGCGAGTTCAAGTCGCTCGACGACCTCAAGGGCAAGAAGCTCGGCGTCGGTCTCGGCACCAACTACATGGACATGGCGAAGTCGGTGCCCGGCATCGACGTGGTGACCTACCCGGGCGCGCCCGAGTATCTGCGCGATCTCGCCGCCGGCCGCCTCGACGCCGCGCTCAACGACCGCCTGATGCTCGCGTACCTGATGAAGAACTCGCAGTTGCCGCTGCGCACGGGTGCGATCGTCGGCAACGGCAACCCGTCGGCCATCCCGTTCAAGAAGGGCAATCCGAAGTTCGCGAAGGCGATCGACGACGCCATGGCGCAACTCGAAGCCGATGGCACGTTCACGAAGATCTCGGAGAAGTGGTTCGGCATCGACGTGAGCAAGCCGATCGCGCAGTAAGTTCGCCCCGAACTCAACCCGCGCTTCGCCCATGCCCATCACTACGCTCCTCATCCAGTCGCTGCCGGTGCTCGCGCAGGGCGCTGTGCTGACGGTCAAGTTCGCCGTGTTCTCGATGATCTTCGGCCTCATCGGCGGCGCCGTGCTCGCGTTGATGGGCATCAGCACGAATCGTGTCCTGCCGAAGATCGCGCGGGTTTATGTGAGTCTCATGCGCGGCACGCCGCTGCTCGTGCAGATCTTCGTCATCTACTACGGACTCCCGAGCGTCGGCATTTCGCTCGACCCGACGCCGGCCGGCGTGATCGCGTTGTCCGCCAACGTCGCCGCCTATCTGTCCGAAAGCATGCGCGGCGCGATACTCGGCATCGATCGCGGCCAGTGGCTCGCGGCCTACAGTCTTGGGCTCTCGCGGCGTCAGACGCTGCGTTACGTGATCGCGCCGCAGGCGCTGCGCATCGCCGTGCCGAGCCTCTCGAACAGCCTCATCAGCCTCATCAAGGACACCTCGCTCGTCTCGGTCATCACCGTGACGGAGCTGCTGCGCAGCGCGCAGGAAATCATCGCCTCGACCTTTCAGCCGCTGCCGCTCTATCTCGCCGCCGCGGCGGTCTACTGGGTGCTCTGCCAGGTGCTGGAGTGGGTCCAGCACTGGTTCGAAAAGCGTCTCGCGCTGCCCTCGCGACATTAAGCGGCATTGAGCGGCATTAAGCACCACCCGGCGTCACCGGGCCCCGCCGGCCGCCCCGCTCACTCGCAGGCGAAGCGCAGGCCGAGCGCGGCGCGCGCCGCATCGGCCATCGCAATCATGCCGCGCGAGTGCGCATGCGTCATCACCGGGCTCTCCAGCGCGCCCGTACGCAGCAGCTCGCAGAAGTGCGCGGTCTCGTAGTTGAGGCCGCCGCCTTCGAACGGTTCGTCGAGGTCCACCGTGCGGCCGTCGACATAGCGGATCGTCGCGCGTACAGGGTTCCACCAGTTCTCGTGGATCGTCACATGGCCAAGCGGCCCCGCGAGCAGCGCATCACCCTTCCCATGCAGATCGAGACCGCAGAAGAGCTGCGCGATGCCGTGCTCGTGCTGGCAGTTGAGACTCGCGAAGGTGTCCACGCCGGTGGGGCCAAGCCGGCCGAAAGTCTGTACGTCGAGCGGCGCGCCGAGCCAGTCCACCGCGAGAAACATCTCGTACACGCCGATATCGAGCAACGCGCCGCCCGCATGTTCGTAGGAGAACGAAGGATGGTCGGCACTCACGTTCGCCACCGAGCACCCCGCGCGCACGAGCTCCACCGGGCCGATGGGATCGGCGGCGAGGTGAGCGCGCAACGCGCAGTAGAGCGGATAGAAAGGCGGCTTCATCGCCTCCATGAAGAGACGCTGCGCGCCGCGCGCGGCCTCGATCACGCGCGCGAGCTGCGCGGCGTTCACGGTGGCGGGTTTCTCGCAGAGCACCGGCAAGCCGGCCTCCAACGCGGCAATAGCGTAGTCGGCGTGGCTGTCCTGCAGCGTGGCGATATAAACGGCGTCGACGCCGCTCCCAAGGAGCGCTTCAAAGCTCGCGCATGCGCTCGCACCATGCTGTTGCACCAGCGCTGCCGACGGCTCCGCGCGCCTCGACCAGACCGCGCCGATGCGCGCGCCCTCCACGTGCGCCACGCCCTGTGCAAAGCGCCGCGCGATGCGGCCCGCGCCGACAATGCCCCAACGAATCGTTTCCGTCCCGCTCATGTGCTGCATGCTCCGGCTATGCGCCGCGCCGATGGCGCGGCAGACCAAAGACACGCACGATACCCGAAACGCGCAGCGCGCCGCAACGGCGCCGCCGCGCTTCGCACGGACACGCACACCAGGCGTCGACGAAAACCGCGCGAGTCTAGCGCTGCGCAAGCGCCTCGGACGCCTCCGACGCCAGCGCGCGCTGCAGCTCCCCGGCGGTCGATTCGATCATCGCCGCCGCGGCAGCCTGGGCCTCTTGCGGCTGACGCCGCTCGATCGCCTCGACGATGCTGCCGTGCGCGCGCACGATATTCGCCCAGCCGTCCGCGCGCCCGTTGAGAATCGGATTCACGAGCGAAAGCGCACCGCGGATAATCGCCGCCATCTGCTGGTAGAACTGATTGCCGCTCGCCGCGAGTATGCGCGTATGCAAAAGCGCGTCGGCGGCCTGGCAACCATTGTCGCCCGGACTCGTCTCGCGCAGTACCTCGTACGCGTCGCGAATGCCCGCGATGTCGGCTGCCGTGGCGCGCGTCGCCGCAAGACCGCACGCGGCGGGCTCGATCAGCGCGCGAAATTCGATCACGTCTCGCAAAAAAGTCTTGTCCGGCTTCGCGCGAAAACGCCAGCTCACGACGTCTTCATCGATCATGCGCCAGTCGCGCATGGGCCGTATACGTGTGCCGATCTTCGGCCGCACGTCCAGCATATGTCGCGCAAGCAGCATGGAAAGCGCTTCGCGCATCACCGTGCGGCTCACGTCGAATTCCTTCGACAGCACATCCTGCGGCGGCAGCACCGCACCGTAGCGCTCTTCCACAATGCCGGCGATCAGGCCATCCATGACCTTGCTCACCAGCGAGCGTTCCTTGTTCCCGAGTTCCATGACACTCCCCCCCGATTCGGCGTTATCACCCCTCATTGCCAGACACTGCGGGCTCCTCATGCGTCGTAGAACGCCATGTTGTACGTTGCATGCGGATCACATATCCCGCCACCCAGGATATCTCCTGACGTGTTGCGGTCAAGCCGATGTGCAGTCCGCACGAGACGTCATCCTGCGAGCCTCATCCTGGTACCTGGGCCGGCCATTTTTCCTGGTTGTCCTGCGGGCCGGTCAACTGTATGGAATGCCTATTTACCCCTGGCCGGTTTCCACCGGCTGTGCATATGCAGTGCTGCGGCGCCATTGCGCCTATCCCGCGCCGTGCGGCATCACGCCTTCTCCTTGTTTTGCAGCGGTGCGCGACCGTATTGATCGTCGAAACGCACGATGTCGTCTTCGCCCAGATAGCCGCCCGATTGCACCTCGATGATTTCGAGCGGTGTGATTCCTGGGTTCTCCAGACGATGCTTCACGCCCAATGGAATATAGGTGGATTCGTTCTCGGACAGCAAAAATACGTCGTCGCCGCGCGTGACGCGGGCCGTCCCGCGCACAACGACCCAATGTTCCGCGCGATGGTGATGCATCTGCAGCGAAAGCCGCCCGCCTGGCTTCACGACGATCCGCTTGACCTGAAAGCGTTCGCCCCGATCGAGCGAGTCGTAGCAGCCCCACGGCCGCTCCACGCGCCGATGGTGCCGGGCTTCGTCGCCGCTTTGCGCTTTCAGTTTCCCGACGATTGCTTTCACGTCCTGAACGCGATCCTTCGCGGCGACCAGCACCGCATCCGCGGTCTCGACCACCACGACGCCGCGCACGCCGACACAGGCCACGAGACGCCCGTCCGAATGCGCGAAGGTATCGCTCACGTCTTCGAACAGCACGCGCCCGCGCGCGACATTGCCGCTCGCGTCCTTGTGCGAGACCTGCCAGACCGCGTCCCAGGCGCCGACGTCGGACCAGCCCGCAACCAGCGGCACGACGACACCCGCAAGACCTGCTTCGGTGCCGATCGATTCCATGACCGCGTAATCGATCGAATCGGAAGGACACGCGGCCAGCGCGGCCGCATCGAGATGCACGCTGCCATCCGCGTCGCGTTTCGCGCGCTCGAAGGCCTCGGCGCAGCGCAAGGCGATCGCGGGGCGCGCCAGCGCGATAGCGGCAAGCCACACGGAGGCCCGGACGACAAAGATGCCGCTGTTCCACCAGAAGTCGCCGGACGCGATATAACGCGCCGCGAGCTCGGCATCCGGCTTCTCGACAAAACGTTCGATGATGCGCGCACCCTGAGCATCGAGCACCCGGCCCGCGCCGATATAGCCGTAGCCGGTCTCCGCGCGCTGCGGCGGCACGCCGAGCGTCACGATCGCGCCGCGCGCCGCATGCTCGACAGCGCGCTCGAGCGCGCGGGCGAACGCGACGCGGTCGGCGATCAGATGATCGGCCGGCATGGCGACCAGCACGGGATCGGCGGCAGCGGGCACGGTCGGCGGCTGAGCGGCTTTTGCGGCAAGCGCCGCCACCGTCAGCGCAGGCGCCGTATTGCGCGCCACCGGTTCGAGCACCACGCGCGCGGCCATGCCGCTGCGGGCAAGGCGGTCGACCGTCAGGAACTGCAATTCCTCGCTGCTCACGACGAGCGGCGCGGCTTTGCAGACCGCAGCCGGGCCGGCACCGTCGGCCGGTGCGAATACGCCGTCGAAGCGCCGCACGGTTGCCTCGAGCAGCGATTCGCCGTCGAGCAGTTCGATCAGTTGCTTGGGACAATGCTCGCGCGAGAGCGGCCACAGGCGCGTACCCGAGCCGCCCGCCAGCACGACGGGCTGAACGACGAGCACCGGTTCGATTTCGTTCGCCATCGCCGTCAGGCTGGCGTGCGGCACCACCTGGTTCATGCGCCGTCCCCCTGGATGATCATGGCCGGCCGCGCTCCCAAGCCTCGCCGCGCCCGCCCTGATCATGATTGGAACAAACCTCGCGGCGCCGCTCTGTGCGCATACACACACTGATCGCTCGCCGTTTCGGGAAGACGCCGTTTATCCGCGTAACGTGACACGACGTTACGCAACGATGTTTCAGGTCCGAACACTTTCGCGTATGCCGCGCCAATGTGTCAGCCCTGTATCGTTTTCGGCGGCCTCTTTCTGTGTAGCCGGGTGGTGGCGCTCGCCGCGCACGGCGCGTGTTTCAGTCTGGAGTCATTTTTGGAAACACCCGGAGAACCACGAATAATCACACTAAATCAAGGCGTTAGATAAACCAAAATTCATCCGGCAAGAAGTGCGGCGGCGGAATTCATCGTGCAGAAGTGAAACAAAAAGGCCGACTTCTCCGGCACGGCTCGAGGCGCAATGCCCGCGAAGACGCGTGGGGTCGCGATGCATGCCGTTCTGGCACACACCCTGCTAAAGACATGTCGCCACACTAGCGATAAGCGCCGGGATCAGACCGGCGTACGCATACGGGACTATGGGGCTGGCACGACGAACGGATAGCCGAACGGGAAACGGCACACAACTACGGATTCGCGAGCCGGAACGAATAACAACGAGGCAGCGCTTGCTCGCAAGCAGCCTCGCATGAGGACCAATCATGTTGACCCTTCAATCCGACCTGCACGGCAACCACCTGCTTGGCGCCCTGCCGTCGCATGAGTGGCAGGCGCTCGCCCCCCATCTCGAACTCGTTCATCTGCGTACCGAACAATTGCTGTGCGATTCCGGCCAGCGCATCCATCACGTGTACTTTCCGACCACGGCCATCATCTCCATGCTCTCGACCATGGAAGACGGCAGCTCGGTCGAAATCGCGGCAGTCGGCCGCGAAGGCATGACCGGCGTGCCGGTCCTGACGGGCGGCGAAACGATGCCGAACCGCGTGCAGGTGCAATGCGCGGGCTTCGCGTATCGCATGAGCGCACAAAGTCTCAAGCAGCAGTTCGCCCGCTCGGACTTCCTGCGCCGCCTGATGCTGCTCTACATGCACGCCCTGCTCACGCAGGTGGCCCAGACGGCCGCGTGCAATCGCCACCATTCTCTCAGCAAGCAGTTGTGCCGCTGGCTGCTGATCGAAGTGGACCGCGTGGCCTCGAACGACCTCACAGTCACGCAGCAGTTGATCGCCGACATGCTCGGCGTGCGCCGCGAAGGCATCACGGAGGCAGCCGGCAAGCTGCACGACGAAGGCCTGATCCATCACAGCCGCGGCCGCATTCGCGTGCTGGATCGCGAGGGTCTGGAAGCCCGCGCCTGCGAATGCTACGGGCTCGTGCGGCGCGAGTTCGACCGCCTGCTGCCGCGTCTGCGCCAGGCGGAAACGGTGGAGTGAGCGTGAGTGGAGGGACGCCGCGCGGGACAGGCTCCGCGCGGACTTTGTGGCGGGCCGCCCGGCGCGGCCCGCTGCCTTTGCCTCAGCGCTTCGGGTAGTCGATGCGCTCGACGCCCGTTGCGGCACCCAGCAGGCAGAGGTCGGCGCCGCGCGCCGCGAAGAGACCCACGGTCACGACACCGGGCCATGCGTTGACGAGCGCCTCGAATGCGCACGGGTCGCTGATGCTCAGACCCTTCACGTCGAGGATCTCGTTGCCGTTGTCGGTGAGATAAGGCGAGCCGTCCTTCTGCACGCGCAGCACGGGCACGCCGCCCAGCACATTCACGCGGCGGCCGATGGCCGTGCGTGCCATCGGCACCACCTCGATGGGCAGCGGGAACTGGCCAAGCACGTCGACGCGCTTGCTCGCGTCGGCGATGCAAACGAACACCTCGGCCACGGACGCCACGATCTTCTCGCGCGTGAGCGCGCCGCCGCCGCCCTTGATCATCGCGCCCTGCGCGTCGATCTCGTCGGCGCCGTCGACATACACGGGCAGCCCTTCGATGTCGTTAAGGTCGAAGACGCGAAAGCCATGCGATTGCAGGCGCGCCGTGGTTGCCACGGAGCTCGACACCGCGCCGCGGTAGCGGTCCTTGCTGGCGGCCAGCGCGTCGATGAAGCAGTTCGCGGTCGAGCCGGTGCCGACGCCGATCACGGCGCCCTCGGGCACGTTCGCGTTCACGTAGTCGGCGGCGGCCTTGCCGACCAGTTGTTTCAGTTCGTCTTGAGTCATGGGAATACGGCGCGAGAGAGGAAAAAAGCGGGAGGCGCCTAGTTTACCGGAGTTGGCAGGACCAGCCGGCCGATTCCGGTCCCATGCAAGGCTGTCGACCAGAGTTGGCGCTTTAGCGCTTACTCCGGTCCCATGCAAGGCTCAGCTCGCGACGCCGCGCTGCCGGACGGCCTCGAAGAGGCACACGCCGCTCGCCACCGAGACGTTCAGGCTTTCCACCGTGCCCGCCATCGGAATGTGCATGACCTCGTCGCAGGTCTCGCGCGTGAGCCGGCGCATGCCCTCGCCTTCCGCGCCCATCACGAGCGCAACCGGGCCTTCGAGCTTCGTCTGATAAAGGCTCGCGCTCGCGTCGCCGGCCGTGCCCACCACCCACACGCCCGCCTCCTTGAGCTCGCGCAGCGCGCGGGCCAGATTCGTCACGGTGATATAGGGCACCGTGTCGGCCGCGCCGCTCGCCACTTTCGCGGCCGTGGCGTTCAGGCCCACCGCGCGGTCGCGCGGCGCAATGACGGCATGCGCCCCGGCCGCATCGGCCACCCGCAGGCAGGCGCCGAGATTGTGCGGATCGGTCACGCCGTCCAGTACGAGCAGGAGCGGCGCGCCCACAATGCCGTCGAGCAGCTCGGCCAGATTCTGCGCAAGCGGCAGATCGTGCACGCGCGCGACGACACCCTGATGGCGCTCCGTATGCGCGAGCCCCCAGAGCCGCGTTTCGTCGGATGCGATCACGCGCACGCCGGCGTCCTTTGCGGCATGCAGGAAGTCCTGCATGCGGCGGTCGCGCCGCGTCGGATCGTAATAGACATCCTCGACCGTCGACGCGTCGTGCCGCAAACGCGCGGTCACCGCATGAAACCCGTAAAGAACCTTGAGACGTGACATGACTTGAGACAACCCCTGATGAACGGTCCGCCACGCGGCGCGTGCAGGGACTGCACCGCGCGCCTGACGAACGACTGTAACTCTTCCGGCCGCCGGCACGCGCCGGGTATCGCGGCGCCCGCCCCCTCATACGAGCCGGAGGCAAGCGCCGCGCCTGCGGCACTCAGCGCTTCTTGCGCGGTGCCGGCTTCTTCGTCGCGGCCTTGGCGGCGGCGCGCTTCTTTGCGGTCTTCGCCGCGCCGCGGGCGGCGCGCGCTTCCTTCACCGAAGCGCTCGGCGCGCTCGCGGCCTTCTTGCGGCGCGGTGCGTCGCCGTCCTGCAGCGCGCGCACGCGCGGGCCGCCATCGCCCATGCCCATACCCTTGTCCGCCGGTGCCGTACGGCCGGCCGCGGGTTTGACGGGCGTGTCGCGCACGAGACGGAAATCGATCTTGCGCGCGTCGAGATCGACGCGGCTCACCTGCACGCGCACGCGGTCCGAAAGCCGGTAGCGGATACCCGTGCGTTCGCCGCGCAGCTCGTTCTTGATCTCGTCGTACTGGAAGTAGTCCGAACCCAGTTCCGTCACGTGAACGAGACCTTCGATGAAGAGCGAGTCGAGCTGCACGAATATGCCGAACGACGTCACGCCGCTCACCATGCCGCCGTACTCCTCGCCGAGCTTGTCGCGCATGAAGTAGCACTTGAGCCAGGCCTCGACGTCGCGCGACGCTTCGTCGGCGCGGCGCTCGTTGGCCGAGCAGTGCAGGCCGAGCTCTTCCCAGATCGCCGTATTGCCGCCGCGTCCGCGCTTGCCGCGCTTTTCCTCGTCCTCGGCCTGGAGCGCGCGGGCGCGCGGCGACAGCGCCGTATTGAGCTCGACGCCGTGGGGCGCGGCAGGCTGATACTTCTTGCCCTGCAGGATCGCGTAGATCGCGCGGTGCGTGAGCAGATCCGGATAGCGGCGAATCGGGCTCGTGAAGTGCGCATAGGCCTCGTACGCAAGACCGAAGTGACCGATGTTGTCCGGGCTGTAGACGGCCTGCTGCATCGAGCGCAGCAGCATCGTCTGCAGCATCTGCGCGTCGGGCCGGTCGCGGATGTGCGCCATCAGCGCCGCGTAGTCGCTCGCGTGGGGCGTGTCGCCGCCGCCGAGCGAAAGGCCCATGCCGCGCAGGAAGGTGCGCAGGTTCTCGAGCTTCTCGGCGCTCGGGCCCGCGTGCACGCGGTAGAGGCCCGGGTGCTTGTTGCGCTTCATGAAGTCCGCGGCGCAGACGTTGGCCGCGAGCATGCACTCTTCGATCAGCTTGTGCGCGTCGTTGCGCTGACGCGGCACGATCTGCTCGATCTTGCCCTGCGCGTTGCAGACGATATACGTTTCGGTCGTGTCGAAGTCGATGGCGCCGCGTTTCTGGCGCGCGGCGAAGAGCGCCTTGTACACGCCGTAGAGATTCTGCAGTTGCGGCAGCAAGGCCGCGCGCCGCATCGCCTCCGGTCCCTTGGTGTTCTTGAGCACCGCGGCGACTTCGGTATAGGTGAGCCGCGCGGCCGAGTGCATCACGCCCGGATAGAACTGGTAAGCCTTGATCTCGCCGCGCGCGGTAATGACCAGGTCGCACACCAGCACGCAGCGATCCACGTGCGGATTGAGCGAGCAGAGCCCGTTCGAGAGCTTCTCCGGCAGCATCGGAATCACGCGGCGCGGGAAGTACACCGACGTGCTGCGCTCGATCGCGTCGACGTCGAGGCCGCTGCCCGGCAGCACATAGTGCGAGACGTCGGCGATCGCGACGATCAGGCGGAAGCCCTCGCCGCGGCCGACCTGCACCGGTTCGCAATAGACGGCGTCGTCGAAGTCGCGCGCGTCCTCGCCGTCAATCGTCACGAGCGGCACGTCGCGCAGATCCACGCGATAGCGGATGTCCGTGGGACGCACGGCGTCGGGCAGCTTCGCCGCCTCGTCGAGCGCGGGCTTGCTGAATTCGTGCGGCACGCCGTACTTGCGCACGGCGATCTCGATCTCCATGCCGGGATCGTCGATGTCGCCGAGCACCTCGACCACGCGGCCGAGCGGCTGCGAATGGCGGCTCGGAAAATCGGTGAGCTCGACCACCACCACCTGCCCGACCTTCGCCTTCTTCGGATTCTGCGTCACCAGAATGTCGTGGCCGATGCGCTTGTCTTCGGGTGCGACGATCAGCGCGCCGTTCTCGTTCAGCAGCCGCCCGATCACGCGCGTGTTCGCGCGGTCGGTGACCTCGACGATATGCCCCTCGGGGCGGCCGCGCCGGTCATAGCCGACGATGCGCGCGAGCACGCGGTCGTTGTGCATGACCTTCTGCATTTCGCCCTGCGGCAGGAACAGGTCGTCCTGGCCGTCGTCGCGCACGAGAAAGCCGTAGCCGTCGCGATGGCCCTGCACGCGGCCCGCAACGAAGCTGGAAGGATGCGCCAGTTGATAGTGGCCGCGCGAATCGAGCCGGATCTGCCCGTCGCGCTCCATCGCGGCGAGCCGTCTGAAGAACCCTTCGCGCTCCTGGCGCTTGATGGCGAGCGCCTCGGCGATATCGTTCGCGGTGCAGGGCGTTTCGCTGGTCCGCAGCACGCCGAGAATCTCTTCGCGGCTGGGAATCGGATACGGATATTTGCTCAAGGGCTTGTCGATGGTTGTTCTCGTTGCGTCGATGTCGGATCTGTCGCGTCGCCCAAATTTCATTCAACGACGAAACTCGGGCGGCGCCCCGGTCTTCGAGTGCTTCATTCAGCGTGCCGGCCGGCGAGCTTCCGTGGGCCACGCGCCCACCGGCGCCACTGCTGCGAGGCATTCTAACACCCGCATCGTACGCGGCAGACGCCGCGCGGACCGGGCGCGCGAGGGCAACACAGGAGACAAACGCCGTGGCGGCGAGCCGGAAACGCCGCACCGCGCTTTTTTCAGGAAACACTTGACAAGCGCGGCGGGCACGCTAGAATGGCGGTCTTTGCTGCACGACACATCGAACGGCAAACGACACCTTGCCCAGGTGGCGGAATTGGTAGACGCACCAGGTTCAGGTCCTGGCGGTGGCAACACTGTGGAGGTTCGAGTCCTCTCTTGGGCACCAGATTCAAAAAAGGCCAGCTTCCAGCTGGCCTTTTTCATTTCCTGGCCGGAAAATAAAATAGCGCGTGAATGACGCGCTTTTGCGCATCTCTATCCCCAAGGCGGGCGGATTGCGCAACAGGATTTCACGACCGTCGGCCCTTCCGGTGAAATTTTTTCAAACATCCGTTGACAGCTTGCTTCGGGCCGCTATAATTGCGAACTAGCTTGAAGATGTGCCCAGGTGGCGGAATTGGTAGACGCACCAGGTTCAGGTCCTGGCGGTGGCAACACTGTGGAGGTTCGAGTCCTCTCCTGGGCACCAGGAATTTGCGGAAAAGGTCGGCATAGCCGGCCTTTTTTCATTTCTGGTTCAAGAAGCAGCAAAAAGAAGCCGTCAAAAGAAGCACCGGACTGTAAGCACTCCAAACGGGCTTCTCCGGAAACTCACACCCCTCTCTACCAGGCGGGCTCGCCGTCAGGCGTAGTCGTGCCGATCTCCCCCGTGGCGAGCGCGAGCGACGCGGCGGCGGAAAGCGCGGCGCTGTAGCTGTCCGCATAGGCGTTCTGCGCCGCGAGCAACTGATTCTGTGCGAGCAGCGCATCGGTGATCGAGCCTACCCCGTGCCGGTACGCGGAGAACGCCGCGTCGTAAGTCGTCTGCGCGGCGGCGACCAGCGCTTTCGCGGCGGCGTTCGACGCAAGGCTCGTGGAAAGCGCGTTCTGCGCGGCAACGACTTGGCGGACGGCCTCGTCCTTCGTCCGGGTCAACTGCTCTGAGGCGCTATCCGCGTCATTGCGCGCCTGCATCAGCACGGCGGAACGCAACCCGCCGTCGTACAGCGGGATCGTCACGCCGAGGAACACACTGCCGCTGCGGCGGCTGCCGGTCAGGTTGACGGTTGCCGCCTGATCGCCGACTGGCGGGATCGCCGTGATCGCCGTCGAACCAGTGCCGTACGCAGCCGCCGCGGACAAGAACACCTTCGGCATGAAGGAAGCCTCGGCTGCGCGGATCTTCGCCTGGTTCGCCTGTTCGAGCGCGTACGCCCCCTGCACGTCGGGCCGCCGTGCTATCGCGTCGGCAACGATCTGGTCCACCGACTGGTGCAGCGCCGGCGAAAGCGCGCGCGGCGGCAACGGGGCAATCGTCGGTTTCGACAACGGCGAGACGCCGAGCGCGGAGACGAGGCTCAAATAACTGTCGCTCAGGGCGCCGTCCGCCTGCACCTTGACAAGATTCGCCTGGGCCTGGTTCTGCGTGGCCTGCGCCACTTCGACGACCGTGCCCACGCCCCGCCCGTATCGCGCACGAGCGGCGGCGAGGATGCCGTCCGCGTTGTCGAGCGACTGCTGCGCGGTGCTCGCGCGTTCACCCGCGGCTTCGTACATGTAGTACGCAACGCTCACGTCGTGGATCACGTGCTGATGCACGGCGGTGAACGTGACGTTCGCGGCGACCGAGAGTTGCGTGGCCGCATCGACGCGCGCGCGGCGGCCGCCAAAATCGAACAGCAGCCATTGCAGCGCAAGCACCGACACCGTGCCGTGGATGTCCGCATTGGTCGACACGTTGCCAAGCAACGTCGACGATGAACCGCCCGATGCCTGGTAGCCGCCCATCGCCGTCGCGGTGAGCTGCGGCAGATAAGCGGTCTTCGCGATGCCCGCCGCGAGCGCCGCATTGCGCGCGTCGTTCCAGGCGATCCGCGTGAGCGGATTCGTCGATTCCGCGAGATCGATCAGCTCGGGCAGCGTGTACGGATGGCTGGCGTCGAGCGCCGCCGGTTCGATCGACGCCAGCCCGGCGCTGCGCGGTAACGTGTAGCCCTCGCGCGCTGCGTCGATCGAACCGGCGGCACTATGCGGCGGCCCCGGCACGATATTGCCAGCCGTGTCGGTCTGCGGCTGCCACGGACGGTCAGGCGCGGGAGGCGCAAGATCCAGCGAGGACGTCGCGCATCCCGCGAGCCCCGAGACTACCAGGGCGGCGGTCAATGCGCTGGCCAGCGCGGTCAGCCAGGGCGTCGGTTCAAGGGCGCGCATCGATCGTCGTCTCCTTCGGTTGGGCTGCGCACGGCTTCGGCGATCTCGCCGAAGCGCGCGTCGATCACGTTCAGAAGCGCGTTGACGTCGCGGTCGCCGCGGTCGCGACGGCCGACCTCCCGGTTCACATCTCCGCCCTGCTCCATTCGTTCGGCGACCTCGCTCAACCGGGCATCGGCCGCAGCGCCCACGCGGCCGGCCGACAGAAAGAGCGGCCCCTCCAGCGCGCCGAGCTCGGCAAGCGCACGCCGCCGGCTCGCGATCCATTCGGGCGCGGGACGCACCCACGAAGGCTCGTAGTGGATCAAGCCCAGATCCCCGTAGAGTGCGCCGTATTGCGCGAGCGCCCCCGCGGCAAGCGTGCGGCGCGCGCCCGCGTCGACTGTGCGCGCAACCCGGCCCCACTGGGCAACCAGTTCATCCAGCGCCTTGTCGATTCGCTTAGCAATGCCAAGCGGCCATACGCGCGTGAACACGAGATAAGCCACGGCATTACCGATCAGAATGCCGATCGCGCGATCGCGTGCGATGGTCAGGTCGAACGCGGGGGCCGCGCCCTGGATCACGCAGAGGAAAAACGCAAAGGAGACCTGAAAACCGATATACGCGATTCGCGGCGACCCCACCGCAACCCACGCGGACAGCCACGCGCCCACGAACACCAGCGCCATCAGCTCGCCGATCGAAGTCAGTGCCGGCGTCACGAACACGATCGCCGCCGTGCCGGCCACCGCGCCGATGAGGCAGCCGGCAATCCGCAGAGTCAGCTTTTCGACGGATTCGGCCGTCGTGCCGAGCGAGACGATGTAACAGGTGAGGAAGCAGGTATGGATGCCCTGCCAGTCGAGCTGCTGGTACAGCAGGTAGCAGAACATCGCCGCCACCGTGGTCTTCAACGCGTAGCGGACGTGATCGGGATTCGTGAATGCGTCCGCGTCGAAGAAGCTGCCGCGCGCAGGTTCCGGCGCCGGGGCGGGAGCCTCCTTCGAAGCCGGCACCGCGAAGCCCTCCAGCGCCGCACGCAGGTCGGCGAGCACGAGCGCGGCGAGCGGCGGCAACGTGGTCGCCTCGGGCAGGTCTTGCAGATCGACCACGACGTCCACTGGATAACCGCCGGCATCGAGCATCGCGGCCATCTGCTCCATCGTCTGTGCCAGCCGCGCCGCGCAGGCCGCAGGCAACCGCGCGCCGGGTTCGCTTGCGGCAAGATCCGTCGCGAGCAGAATGGCGGTCGTCGCCGCGGCCGCGGCGCGCAACGCCGCAAAGTCGGCTGCGGTGGAGGTACCTTCGAGCTTCGAGAACTTGAGCCACGCCAGGATCTGGTGCTCGCCTTCGCGCAGGCACGCCTCGAATCCGGCACGCTCGGCCTCGGTCGCCGCGCCCGTCAGGCGGCGCGCCGCGAGCCTCAGGCGCTTCGCGAGCTGCGCGCTGGCGAGGCGGCGCGGCGACGGTGCAAACAGCAGGTTCACGACGATGGAAACGCCAATCGGAATCGAGACGAAGAGCCACGCGTACAGCAGGCCGCGCGTGGCGGCCTCGCCGATCGGCGCGAGGCCGAGTTCGTCCAGACCATAGCCGACGATCATGGCGACAGTCGCACCGACCGGCCGCAGCTTGCTCGCCGACGTGACGAACAGCAGTCCGAACGAAAGCACCGTCATGCAGCCGACACGCAGCGCCGGCACGTCGATAGAAAAGATCGCGAAGCCCATCACGATCCCGATGATCACGGTCACGAGCAGGAACAACGCGACCGACGTCACGATGCTCGTCACGCGGTCGGGCTTGTTGAAGAAGAACACGAGATAGGCCGAAAGCGCGGCCTCGGGGGTGCCGTACGCACTCGCGATCAGCGTCGTCAGGGCGCACATCAGGGCCATGCGCGTGACGAACGAAGCGCGCCCCGGAAACGGCGCGAGCAGTCCTGCGATCTCCCGCAGGCCGGGCGTGCCGACGTCACCGGCAAGCTTGGCCATGCCGGACCTCGACGATCGCACTCGCACCGATCCGTACCAGCTTCGCGGCCGGCGCGTCGATCCGCACCCGCACCGGGAAGCGCTGCGAAACTCGTACCCAGTTCACCGACTGCTGCACATAAGGCAAGCTGTGCGGCACGTCCACGCGATCGGTGTCCAGGATCCCCGCGCCGATACCGACGACCTTGCCGCGCATCGGATGCGTGCGGTCGATCATCGAATACACCGTCGCGCAATCGCCCACGTCGATTGCCCCGAGGGCCGTCTCCCGGAAATTCGCCACGGCGAACCATTCGTTCGCATGGATCAGCGTGAAGATGGACTGGTTCGGCGCGACCGTCTCGCCCGCGAGAATCGAAAGCCCCGTCACGTAGCCGTCGAACGGTGCGCGCACAACCGTATCGTCGAGCGCGTGCTGCGCGATCGCCAGCGCCGCCTCGCGCGCGTGCAGCGTGGCGATGGCGTCGGAGTCGTCGCCGATCGTCTGCGCGGACGAACGCTGCTGCTCGCTGGCCTGCGTGAGCGACACGCTCGCGTCCCGCTGCGCAACCACCGCCTGGTCGAACTGCTGGGCCGACACGTAGCCCTGTGCCGCGAGCGGCCGCAGCCGTTCGACGCTGCGTGTGGCGAGATCGTAGTTATGCGTCGCGCGGCGGGTCTGGTCGGCGGCGATCGATGCGTTCGACGTCTCGCCGATCAGCGAGCGGCGGCGCGTGGCCAGTGCCGCGCGTGCCAGCTCGACTTCGGCCCGCGCCTGCGCGACGGCCAGCCGGTACGACACAGGATCGATTTCGAACAGCACGTCGCCCTTCGCGACCCGCTCGTTCTCCTCGACGGCAACCCGCACGATCCGGCCGCCGACGGGCGATGCGACGTGCACCACATCTGCGTCGATGGAAGCGTCATCGGTCGAGGGAAAGCGCGACGACCGATCGTAGGCGTACCAGAGCGCCGCGGCCCCGAGCAGGACGATTGCCGCAGCGATCGCGCGGCCCTTCCATGCGGAGTTTGAATTCGCGCCGGCCATTTTCATATCAGAGTTGCCCCGTTCCCGATAGCCAGACGAGCACCCCGACGACAACGCCAATCGCGGTGCAGACAGAAAGCTGGTAAGGCACTGTGCGGACCCAGCCGGTCGCGACGAATGCGCGATGGGCGACGAGGGCGCCCGCGATGCCGGTCACGGAGCTCAGAAGCCAGAAAGGAAAGTACGCGCCGAACAGCACATAGGACGGTGCGCCGCGGGCGGCACACCCCCCAAGCAGCGTGAGCGCCAGGGGGGAACAGGCGGCGGTGATTCTGGGCCATGTACGTTGTTTCATCGCTTTCGTGACTGGAACAAATACTGGTATCTCACTGCCAGGCACGTCATCATAGCGCGGTTTGCCGCACCCGCGGCGCGTACAGGCCGGCATGCGAGTGTTGCGGCGTAACGTCCCCCCGCCGCAACACGCTGGCGATCTCACTTCGCCGGCTGCCCCGCTGCCTCCAGAATCAGGTTAGCAACCTCCTGCGGATGAGAGATCAATGAAACGTGACTGGAGTCGATCTCGATCGTATGGGCTTTCATCCGGTTAGCCATGAAGCGCTCGAAATCGGGGTTGATGGTGCGGTCTTCGGTCGACACCGCGTACCACGTGGGCTTGTCGTGCCAGGCGGCGACCGTCGTCTTCGCCGACGTGATCGCCTTGCCCATCGGCTGCTGCACCGCATAGTAGGCTTCGGCTTCCGAAACCGGCAGATCGCCCGCGAAGTCCTTCACGAACGCGCTCTCGGAGAGTGCGCCGTAGCCGTCCGAAGACCAGTGCACGCCGGCCGATGCCGGGGCGGCCGGGAACTTGCGGGCCAGCGCGGGATAGTCCTCGCCGGCGTCGGGCGCCCGCGCCGCAATGTACACAAGGCCGGTAACCTTGGGATCGTCGCCGGCCTGGCTGATCACCATGCCGCCATACGAGTGCGCTACCAGCAGCGTGGGGCCATCCTGCTGGGCGAGCGCCCGTTTGACGGCATCGACGTCCGCGTCGAACGACGTCGTCGGATTCTGGACCGCCGTCACATGCAGGCCTTTGGCCTGCAACAGCGGGATCACTTTCCCCCAGCTCGAACCGTCGGCGTACAGGCCATGGACGAGCACGACATTGTGTACCGGAGTGGGCGTCGCCGCCGCGTCGGTTTGGGCCCACGCCGCATGACTTGCCAACGTGAAGGAAAGAGCGGCCAGCGCAGCGCAAGACAGTCGAAAGTTCATTTGAATCTCCTGGAAGGACATAAAAGGTTCGGTTGCATTCCGGCAAACACGAGAGCACCCGGGGTAATCCGCCACGTGCGGGGTAAATCATCTCTAT
Organism: Paraburkholderia sp. AV2; assembly: GCF_054968425.1. Classification (NCBI taxonomy): domain Bacteria; kingdom Pseudomonadati; phylum Pseudomonadota; class Betaproteobacteria; order Burkholderiales; family Burkholderiaceae; genus Paraburkholderia; species Paraburkholderia sp. AV2. Next base: position 134,575 of record NZ_JBANLK010000002.1, on the reverse strand, counting down.
TGATTCGTATAACTAAACATGTGGAAACCTGCAAAGCACGAGTGGCACCTGTCATGAAGCAATCAACCGTGTCTCAGGACCGTGGGAACACAAGCGTAAAGCGCGTCACGCCGTTGCCGCTCGTTGCATGGCACGTCCCGCCGTGCAACGACATGATGCCGCGCACGATCGAGAGTCCAAGCCCGCTCGATTCCGACGACCGCTGCCGCGAGGGATCTGCTCGATAGAAGCGATCGAAGATCCGTTCGAGGTGATGCGGCTCGATCGTCGGGCCATGATTTTCGACGTGGATCGTCGTTCGATCGACGCCCTGCTCCGCCACGGTCGTGATCGCCGTGCCCGGTTCCGCATACCGCAAGGCATTCGCCAGCAGATTTCCCAGCGCGCGACGCAGCATCAGCGGATCCGCCGACACGTACCCGTCGCCGCGCCACTCCAGGCCGACGTTGCGCTCGTCCGCGAGGCCTTCGAAATACTCCTGCATGCGTTCGAACTCGTCGGCGAGCAGCAGGTCGCTGCGCTCGATGGCATTGTCCGCATGCTCGGTCCGCGCGAGAAACAGCATGTTGTCCAGCATCTTCGAAAGCCGCTGCAGTTCCTCGAAGTTCGAGCCGAGCAGCCGCTGGTAATACGCAATGTCACGCGTCTGGCTCAAGCCGACTTCGGTCTGCCCCAGCAGGTTGCCGATAGGCGTGCGCAGGTCGTGCGCCATATCCGCGGACACCTGCTTCAACTGCGTGAACCCGCGTTCGAGGCGATCGAGCATACCGTTGAATGCCGCAATCAGCGCGTCGAGCTCGGGCGGTGCCGAGTGCTGCCCGATACGGGTCGAGAGCGTGTCGATGCCGATTGCTCCCGTTTGCGCCGCGAGAAGGCGCAATGGGTGCAGGTTGCGACGTGCGACAACGAAGGCGAGCAAGGCAACCATGAACGCCACCGTCGAGGCCCATAGCAGAATCTGGTTCCGGTACTCCTGCAACAGCCGCGTGCGTTCGGTCAGCATCCGTCCTGAGATGATCTGCAGGTCGTGGGGCTCGGCGATATCGTGCACGGCGGCGGCCACGTAGATGAACGGCGTTCCGTCCGCCGCGCGCGTATGCTGGACGGCGCCGAGCGTGAGCGGGGCATCCGCCGGCACCGGCGTCGTATCGGGCACCGCCCTGTGGCCCGGATTCACCGTGATGAGCGGTGTCTCGCCCGGCGAACGCACGACCAGCAGCGATTCCGTGTTGCCGAGCATGTTGGCGAACAGGTGCGGCTTGTCGCGAATCAGCTCGCGCACGTCGACGTCGTTCATCAGCGTGCGGATCTGGTCGACTCTCGTCACCAGTGCGCCGTCGTCGCGTACCATCAATTGCTGCTCCAACGCTCGATACAGGAACGCACCGAACAGTTCCATCGCGGCAAACGCGATCAGGGCGTACAGCACTGCAAGCCGCGTCGTGAGCGAGAGGCGCTTCATGCTTCGTGCTCGAACCGGTACCCCACGCCGTGTACCGTGTGGATCAGGCGAACGGGGAAAGGATCGTCGATCTTCTGCCGCAGGCGGCGCACCGCGACATCGACGACGTTGCTGTCGCTGTCGAAATTCATGTCCCACACGCGCGAGGCGATCACGGTACGGGACAGCACCTGTCCCTGATGCTGCACGAAGAACTGCAGCAGGTTGAATTCCTTGTTGGTCAGCGTGACGCGAATACCGCCCCGCTCGACCCGCCGCCTCGGAACATCGACACGCAGATCCCCCACTTCGAAAACCTCTTCCTCCTGCTTCTGGGGCTGGCCGCGACGCAAGATGATGCGCACGCGCGCCAGCAGTTCGGCGAATGAAAAAGGCTTGACGAGGTAATCGTCGGCGCCAAGGTCAAGTCCCTTCAGCCTGTCCTCGAGCGTGCCGCGCGCGCTCAGAAACAGCACCGGCGTATGCGTGCGGTCACCGAGCTTCTTCATGACGGTCCAGCCATCCATTTCCGGCATCATCACGTCGAGCAAGATCAGGTCGTAGCGCATCTCCTGCGCAAGGTGCAGTCCGTCGATGCCGTTCGTGGCCACATCCACCACGTAGCCGGCCTCCGTCAATCCGCTCTGCAGGTATTCGCCCGTTTTGGCTTCGTCTTCGATGACCAGAATTCTCATGTTATCCAATCTCCGAACTTCCCTCTGCATGACGGCGGCCGTCCTGCTGCGCCGCCCCTTCGCTATTTCACGCCTGGAGCCGCGCCTTCCTGCGGATCCGATCGAGCCCTGCGTTAATGATGCGCCTCGATCGGCATCGTGACACGGCGCCTGGGCAGGACGTGATGGCAGTCTAAAAAGAGCGGCCGAACAGGGCCGTTACCCGATCATTACAAAAAAATGACGAGCGAAATGGCAAACAGCACGCCAGTCGCACCGCGACAGCCCGCAGTAGCGGACCAACGGCCGGTCGATCCCGTTCGGGAGGAAAATAACCTTCTTTGCCGGGTCAACGGGAGACCCGCCGCATCGACACAGGAGGCTGCATGATCTCACTGCCGCGCGCGCAATTTGCCGACATCGACGGCCATCGTCTCGCATGGTGGTCGTCCGGGACAGGTACGCCCACGGTGGTGCTGGAGACGGGTCTGGGCGCCGAAAGCGCCGAGTGGCAAGGCGTGCAGTCGCAAATCGAAGACCGCTTTCGCGTGTTCCGCTACGATCGCGTCGGGCGAGGCGCGAGTGGTCCGGCGACCGGGCCCCAGGATGCATCCGTCATGGCCGATCGACTCGCCCGCCTGCTCCGCGCGAGCGGCCTGCCGCCTCCCTGGCTGCTTGTCGGCCACTCGTTCGGCGGATTGCTGATGCGGATTTTCGCGCATCGTTATCGGACGGAGGTGCAGGGTCTCGTACTGGTCGAGGCCATGCACGAGGATCAGTTCGACGTCTTCTCCGACGCCTTTTCCAAACCCACGGAAGCGGATCCGCCCGCATTGACGCAAATGAAGACGCTCTGGCGCGGCGCATGGCGCGATCCGCAATCGACGGTAGAACGAATCGATTTTCCGGCGAGCTTTCGGGAAGTCCGGGCGACGGGATCGCTCGGAGACCTGCCGCTGGTGGTCCTCGTGGCCGGGTCGTATCGGAATTCCCGGCTCTTCCCGCCTGAACGGCGCAACGCGCTGCAGTCCGAGTGGGAGCGGTTGCAGCAAACTTTTCTGCGCCTGTCGTCTCGCGCGACGCTGGTGCGTCTGCCGTCGAGCGAACACTTCGTCCAGCGCGACGACCCCGGTGCGATCGTCTACGCAATCGACGCTATCGCCCGAATGCGGCAGGCCACCGCGTGAATGAAGTGGACGTCAAGCGAACCGCTACTCCTGGGACCCCAGCGCCGGCGCCGCGAATACGCCTTCGGATACGGTGGCCGGCGCTGCCGAACGGAAGATCCAGCGCCGCCGCATCGGCTGCAGGACGAGCTTCGCGCACACGCCCGCCGCCATCGCCACGCAGGCTCCGAACTCGAACACGGCGTTCCAGCCGCCGTGCAGCGCGAGCAAGGTCGCCACGGGCACCAGCAGCGCTGCCGTGCCCTTCGCCGTATAAAGCGTGCCGGCATTGGCGGCCGCGTATCGCGCGCCGAACGTGTCGGCACAGGTTGCGGGGAAGTTCGAGAAGATGTCACCGTAGAACAGGAAAACGAGCCCCGAGAACAGCATGAAGAGCCACGGATCGTGACCGAAGCAGCGCAAGCCGAACAAGGCCAGTCCTTCGCCAATGAACGTCATGAACATGGTATTTTCCCGGCCGATACGGTCCGAAATGAAACCGCACAGCGGCCGCGTGAAGCCGTTGCAGAGATTGTTGATCGACAGCGTCATCGTGAGCAGCGGCAGCGTGACGCTCGCGAACGTGACCGGCATCGCCGCGAAACCGTAGGCCTTCGCGATCGGCCCGATCTGCGCGGTCGCGATGATACCGCCCGACGCCACGCACACGAACATCGCATACATCACCCAGAACAGCGGCGCGCGCACCATCTCTCGCGTCGTATAGTCGGTTTTGGTGGCCACGACACGCTTCTTCCCTGCCGCGTGGGCCGGCGGCTTCGGCCTGACCATCAGGGTTGCGAGCGCCAGGATGCACACCCCCTGAAGGACTCCGAAGAATACGAACGCGCGCTCGTAGCCCGCATGCTGAATCATGTTCGAGATCGGGATCACGGTGAGCGCGGCGCCCGCGCCGAAACCCGCAGCCGTCATGCCCGCCGCGAGACCGCGCCGGTCCGGGAACCATTTGAGCGCCGTCCCCACGCATGTGCCGTAGACGCAGCCCGCTCCGATGCCCGATATCACCGCGGCAACGTAAAGCACGGGCAGCACCGGCGCCCAGGCGTCGAGCACCCAGCCCAGCGCGACGCAGCAAGCGCCGCCCATCACGACGGGACGCGGGCCGAACCGGTCGACGAGCCAGCCCTCCACGGGCACGAGCCACGTTTCGGTAACGATGAATATCGAAAACGCCAGTTGAATCGCCGCCTGGCCCCAATGGTGGCGGGCATCCATCGGGACAACGAAGAGTGTCCACGCGTACTGCAGGTTTGCGACGAGCCCCATGCAGACGATACCCGCAACGAGCTGCACCCAGCGGTTGTGCCGCCGCGCGGTATAACCGGCTGCCATGCGATCAGTATGTGCCACGTTGTCTCTCTCCGTTTCTGTCTCTGCCTCGCCCAATCAGCCCTGCTGCACTTGCGCCTCCAGTTCCGCGAGCCGTTTGCGCAGGCCGCGCTCCTCCTGGAAGCGCGCCGTCTCGTCGCGAATCACGGCGACAACGCCCGTCACCGCGCCGCTGGGTGCACGCAGCAGCGCGACCGTAAAGGCAATCGATAGCGCGCGGCCGGCCTTGTCCACGGCGGGTACCCGGAGCACATCGTTGCCGTAGCGCGTCTGTCCGCTTTTCATCGTCTTGTGATAGCCCTCCCAGTGCCGCCCGCGCAAACGTTCCGGGATGATCAGGTCGAGCGTGCGGCCCATCGCCTCGGCCTCGGTGTAGCCGAACATGCGGGTCGCAGCGCGGTTCCAGTACGTGATGTCGCCAGTTGCGTCGGAAATGACGATGGCGTCGCCGATAGCGTCGGCGAGCTGCGCGAAATCGATGGCAGATTGCATGGCAAAAGTTCGATCGGTGAACGGCATATCGCCGTGTATCGTGGGGACGCCGCCTCTGAGCAGCCGCGGCACGCCGCCCTGCCTGCGGTAGCGCTATCCGCCGGCACGGCGGCGCTTGCTGCCGTGCCGGCTGCCCTCATACCGCGCGAACCTCGTGCAGCGCGGCGATCTGCTGGGGCGTGTAGCCCAGATCCGCCAGCACCTCGTCGGTATGCTCGCCAAGCAGCGGCGACCCCTTGATCTCCGGTTTGAGCCCCGAGAATTTGATCGGACTCCCAACCGTCAGGTAGGTGCCGCGCTCCTTGTGCGGCACTTCGACGATGGTGCCGCTCTCGCGCAACGAGGGATCGTTCGCGATTTCCTTCATGCTCAAAACCGGCGCACAAGGGATGTCGTATTTGCGCAGGATGTCGATGGCCTCGAACTTCGTCTTGTCGGCCAGCCACGCCTCGATCGTATTGAAGATCTCGAAGATGTGCGGTTGACGTGCTTTCGGCGTGCTGTAGCCGGGGTCGTCGATCCACTCCGGCTTGCCGAGTGCGTGACAGATCGGTTCCCACGCATGCCCCTGGATCGTGAAGTAGATGTACGCGTTCGGGTCGGTTTCCCAGCCCTTGCACTTGAGCACCCAACCCGGCTGGCCGCCGCCGCCCGCATTGCCGCCGCGCGGCACGACATCGCTGAAGCTGCCGTGCGGATACTGCGGATACTCTTCGAGGTAGCCCACGCGATCGAGGCGCTGCTGGTCGCGCAATTTCACGCGGCAGAGGTTGATCACGCTGTCCTGCATCGAAACGGCCACCTTCTGCCCCCGGCCCGTCTTGTCGCGGCCAATCAGCGCCGTAAGGATGCCGATGGCGAGATGCATACCCGTGTTGCTGTCGCCCAGCGCGGCGGCGCTCACCGTCGGGGGGCCGTCCCAGAAGCCCGTTGTCGAAGCGGCGCCGCCCGCGCATTGCGCCACGTTCTCGTAGACCTTTAGGTCATCGTAGTGATGCCCCTCGCTGAAACCCTTCACCGAGGCGACGATCATCTTCGGATTGAGTTCCTTGATGCGCTCCCAGGTGAATCCCATGCGATCGAGCGCACCGGGACCGAAGTTCTCCACCATCACGTCCGATTCGCGAATCAGCTTCTCCAGCACCTCCTTGCCTTCGGGCTTCTTGGTGTCGAGCGTCAGCGAACGCTTGTTGCTGTTGAGCATCGTGAAGTACAGCGCATCGACGTCCGGAATGTCGCGCAACTGGCTGCGCGTGACGTCGCCCGCACCCGGACGCTCCACCTTGATCACGTCCGCACCGAACCACGCAAGCATCTGCGTGCAGGCGGGACCCGCCTGCACGTGCGTGAAGTCGATGATCTTGATGCCGTCGAGGGGTTTGCTCATTGCCTTATCTCCTGGTTCCTGGACCGATGCGTTTTGTTCGGTTGAACTCATTGCTTCGCAGCCGCGCTCTGCGGATTCAGATTCGTGAGGCGCCCGCTTTCCGTGCCGGCCGACTCGTCGATGACGGCATTGATGAGCGTCGGCTTACCCGAGGCAATCGCCTCGACAAGCGCTGCCGCAAGCTGCCCGGGCGTGGTGGCGTGGTGGCCCACACCGCCGAACGCTTCCATCATCCGGTCGTAGCGCGCGTTCTTGACGAAGACGGTGGGCGCCACGTCGGGCCCGCCCGTGGGATTGACGTCGGTGCCGCGATAGACGCCGTTGTTGTTGAAGACGATCGTGCAGACCGGCAAGTCGTAGCGGCAGATGGTTTCCAGTTCCATGCCGCTGAAGCCGAATGCGCTGTCGCCCTCGATAGCGACCACTTGAGTGCCGCTCGTCACGGCCGCGCCGATGGCGAAGCCCATGCCGATACCCATGATTCCCCACGTGCCCGAGTCGAAGCGCTTGCGCGGCTGAACCATGTCGATGATGCTGCGCGCGTAGTCGAGCGTGTTCGCGCCTTCGTTGACGACGTTGATTTCGGGCCGCGTCTTCAGCACGTCGCGAATGGCGCGCAGCGCGCTGTGAAAGTTCATCGGCGTCGGATTCTTCGCCAGCGTCGCGGCCATCTTCGCGAGGTTCTGCGTCTTGCGCTGGGCGACGGCGTCGAGCCATTCGGCCGGCGGCTTCGGGAAATCGTGACCGAGACCTTCGAGCAGCGCCTCGACGCATGAGCCGATATCGCCGATCACAGGCGCTTCGATCGCGACGTTGCTGTCGATCTCGGTGGGCGCGATGTCGATCTGGACGAAACGCTTGCGCATGGGCGCGCCCCAGGTCTTGCCCTTGCCGTGCGAAAGCAGCCAGTTCAGGCGCGCGCCAATCAGCAGCACGGCGTCGGACTCGGCAAGCACGAACGAGCGCGCCGCCGAAGCCGACTGTTCATGCGTGTCGGGCAACAGCCCCTTGGCCATCGACATCGGCAGGTACGGAATGCCGGTCTTTTCGATCAGCGCGCGGATCGGCGCGTCGACCTGCGCGTAGGCTGCCCCCTTGCCGAGCAGGATCAACGGACGTTTCGCAGTTCTCAATACATCGAGCGCCCGCTTCACCGTGTCCGGGGCGGGAATCTGGCGAGGCGCGGCATCTACGACCTTCACGAGCGACTGCCTGCCCTTCGTGGCCCCGATGGTCTGCGCCAGTAGTTTGGCAGGCAGATCGAGGTAGACGCCGCCGGGGCGGCCCGACACCGCCGCGCGGATTGCGCGCGCGATGCCAATCCCAATGTCCTCGGCATGTAGCACGCGATAAGCCGCCTTCGCATAGGGCTTCGCGGCATTCAACTGATCCATCTCCTCGTAGTCGCCCTGCTGCAGATCGACGATCTCGCGCTCGCTCGAACCACTGATGAGGATCATCGGAAAGCAATTGGTCGTGGCATTGGCTAGCGCCGTAAGGCCATTGAGGAAGCCGGGCGCGGAGACGGTGAGGCAAACGCCGGGCTTTTTCGTTATATAGCCCGCGACAGCGGCGGCGTTGCCCGCGTTCTGCTCGTGACGAAAGCCGATGAAACGCATGCCCTCGGCCTGGGCGAGACGGGCGAGATCGGTGATGGGAATGCCGACGAGCCCGAAGATCGTGTCGATATCGTTGAGTTTCAGCGCTTCGATGACGAGATGAAAGCCATCGGTCATTTCCTGCGCGGGTGGCACAGCGGCCGTCTGCGCCTCGTTGATGCCTGCTTCTGCCATGACGTCTCCTCTTGGGCGGGGCGTGGGGTGAGCTGTGATATACAATATTTCACACACCACATTAGTCAAGCGGCTTTTTGCCCGTTCAAAGGGGGGCGCGCTGCGAAGAACGCCGGACCCTTGCACCACGGCCCTGCCAGCCCATTACACGGGTGGCGCGACGCCGCATACGTTACGGAGTCCATATCGATTCCTCCGCTTCGGCGCGTTGCGATTCAGACCGGAAACTTATCGACGCACGCGTTTCATGCGATATCGGGCAGAAATCGCGGCCTGCCCGGCCCGGCAGGCTCACCAGTCGATAAGCAAGAGCGAATACAAATCAGAAAAATCTTTAACTGTCGTCTATTCATCGGCGCTCCTACCCTTCCGTTCATGCCAATGAACATTCAGGAAGGAGACTGTCATGAGCCAACCATTCCTCAACCGGCCCGCCGCCGAACACGACACCCAATTGCACGCGCACCTGAGCGCGTTCAATTCCGCGTTTGCCGAACTGGGCCTGCGCTTTCGCTGGGATGCGCAAACGCTCCGCGCGCTTGCGGCAATCGAGGGCGAGCGCGCACGCCTTGCCGCCTATATTGGCGCGCATCATCCCCATCTTCTGCGTGCTTACAGCATCGATTTCCTGAGCGACGCCATCCTCGCGCCCAAGCACGCGCGGGCGCCCGGCGAATGGCTCGCGGGGCGCGTGGTGCTACAGGGCGTGACAAAAGAAACGCCGGCCAAAGAGGCCGGCGCGGAGTATGGCTGGGGCGAGGCGGGCGCAGGCTTGCCTGCGCTGGCCGGCACCTGACTGAGTGGCACCTGAGCGGCGCGCGAAGGATGCCGCCAGGCTAACGCGCCGCGTTCGCCTCGTCCTCCTGCAGCTTGCGCCACAGGATCTTGCCGCTGCCCGACTTGGGCAGCGTCTCGACGAACTGGACGACGCGCGGCGCCTTGTAGGCCGCCATGTTGTCGTGCGCCCAGGCAATGATGTCGTCCGCGCTCACGGCGCCCACCTGCTTCGGGTCGAGCACGACATAAGCCTTGACCGTCTCGCCGCGCCGCTCGTCCTGCGTGCCGATGATGCATACCTCCTTGATCGCGGGATGGCGGTACATCAGCGCCTCGACTTCGGCCGGCCATACCTTGAAACCCGAGGCATTGATCATGCGTTTCAGGCGGTCGGTAATGAAGTAATAGCCCTCCTCGTCGCGGCGCACCAGATCGCCTGTGCGCAGAAAGCGTTTGCCGTCGCGCTCGATGAAGGCCTCGCGCGTCGCCTCCGGATTGCGCCAGTAGCCCTGCATCACCTGCGGCGCGTGCATGATCAGCTCGCCCGACTCGCCGTCCGGCACTTCCTCCAGCGTGATCGGGTCGATCACGCGCGACTCCACGTCGAAGACCGGAATGCCGAGGCATTGCCGCTTCGGGCGCTGCGGCGGATTGATGTGCGTGCCCGCCATGGTTTCGGACATGCCATAGCCTTCGACGAACTCGAGCCCCGTGAGGTCGCGCAGCTTCTTGACAACGGCATCGGGCATCGTCGCGCCGCCGCCGCGCATCCAGGAGAGACTCGACAGATCGTATTCGCCGATGCGCGGGTTCGAAATGAAATCGACCACCATCGTCGAGATCGCCTGCCAGCCGTTGATGCGGTAGTGCTCGATCGCGCGCGCCGCGGCGTCGCGATCCCAGCGCGGCAGAATCACGATCGTCGAACCGTTGTAGATCGGGCTGTTCATGCCGCCCTGCATGCCGGTGACGTGAAAGAACGGCAGCACCGAAAGTTGTACGGCATCCTGATTGCTGCCGAACCAGTTGCAGCCGCCCACGGCCGTGCTCATCACGCTACGATGCGTGTGCATGCACCCCTTGGGCTTGCCGGTCGTGCCCGACGTATAGGGCATCACGCAGAGATCGTCCGCGCCGGCCGTCAGCGGGCCCGGCGCGCAGCGCGCCTCCAGCACATCGGCCCAATGCGTCACGCCGGGCCCCTCGACGTGGCGCGGCGCGCTCACGAACTCGGGCGGCGGCGACGAAGGCTCGCCCTTCACGTAGTCGGAATAGGTCGCGACGATCAGGTGACGCAGCCCCGGCCCGTCGCCCTCGCTCACGTGCGGCGCGATGCGCGCATGGAGTTCCTGCGAGACGAAAGCCGTGGTCGCACCGCTGTCCTCCACGTAATGCGTGAGTTCGTCGGTCAGATTCATCGGATTGACCGGCACGACTACCGCGTTCGCGCGCAGGATGCCGTAGTACGCGAGCACCCACTGCGGGCTGTTCTGCATGTAGAGCAGCACACGGTCGCCCGCCTTCACGCCGCAGCGCTGCTGCAACCAGCCGGCCACGCGCTCGGCCTCGTCCCTGAACTGCGCGAAGGTTACGGGCGTGTCGTAGAAGACGATAAAAGGCTTGTCGGGATAGCGTGCCGCCGAAACCTCGGCGTTATAGAACAGGTTCGTAGCCGGAATCGTCAGATGCGGCGAAAGATGCGGCGGCCAGAACGGCGACGGCAGGTGCGATCCTGCTTGTTGCGGCTCGGCTTGTGCCCGTTCGACGGAAGTCGACGACCGGGATGCGGACTGCGGCGAGGCTGATGAGGACATGGACCATTCCGTCTCGTTGAAGGCGCGCCACGAGCGCGGCGCGCCGATCGTGCAAGCGGTTCGCGCGCGGACCCTCGCGCGCGAACGGGGGAGGAACATCAGACAACGCTGGCGCCGCCGTCGACGGCCAGATACTGTCCCGTGATGTGACGCGCCGCGGCGCTCGCGAGGAACACGACGGCGCCCTTGAGGTCGTCGTCGTCGCCCAGGCGATGCAGCGGCGTGTGATCGATAACGGTCTGGCCAAGTTTGTCGAGCAGTCCTGCCGACATCTTCGAGGGGAAGAAACCTGGGCAGATCGCATTCACGTTGATGCCGTACTTGCCCCACTCGGCGGCCAGTGCGCGCGTGAAGTTGATGGCCGCCGCCTTGGACGTGTTGTACGCGATGGCCTGCATGGAGCCGAGCGCGCCCTTGAGCCCCGCGATCGACGCGATGTTGATGATCTTCCCGCTCTTGCGGGGAATCATGCAGCGCTTGCCCACTTCGCGCGCGAGAAAGAATGGCGCGTTGACGTTCAGGTTCATGACCTTGTGCCAGGCCTCGTCGGGATAATCCTCGGCCGGCGCGCCCCAGGTGGCGCCCGCGTTGTTCACGAGAATGTCGATCCTGCCGCAGGCAGCCAGCGCCTCGTCCACGAGCGGCGCGACGCTCGCCGCGTGCTGCAGATCGCTCACCACCGTCGTCACTTCGATCCCAAGCCCCTGCAGGTGCCGCTGCGCCTCGGCCAGCTCGTCGGCCTTGCGCGCGGTGATGACCACGCGGCAGCCCATCTCGCCCAGCGCCTGCGCCATCTGCAACCCGAGGCCGCGCGAGCCGCCGGTGACGAGGGCGACCTGCCCGCCCAGCTCGAACATGTCCCTGACCTGCATGTCTTCGTCTCCTTGATGTTTCCGGGCCGCAAGCACTCCGCCACGCGGCCCTCATGAACTGACGGACGATTCTAGCGAGGCAATCCGGCGCGGTAAATCAGGAAAAGCACGGTCGTTCATTAAAGAATCTATTGCGCGGACCGCAAGAGCGCACGCGCTCTCGTACAGCCGCACCCTCAATCTTTCATTTTTATTACACGCAAGCCATCGACAAAACCATTGGGCAACGATTCATAACGAATGACTCCAGGGATTAGCCCGAGGTTGGCGCCCGCAACCATGCAAATGTTTAATGCCGGGCGTACACTCGCGGCAAGTCCGCCGCCGGGGGGTGTCGCGGACCGCAGGAGACACCGCCGCTGCAGACGGCGCCGTAAAGGCATATCAGGAGAACAATCAATGAGCTGGACGCGGGAACAGAGAAACGTGACGATTGCCGCCTACCTGGGCTGGACACTCGACGCGTTCGATTTCTTTCTGACGGTTTTCGTTCTGAAAGACATTGCCACCGAATTCAACACCAAGATCCCCGCAGTCGCATTCGCGCTCACGCTCACGCTGGCCATGCGCCCGCTCGGCGCGCTGATCTTCGGCCGGCTTGCCGACAAGTTCGGCCGTCGCCCCACGCTGATGATCAATATCGCGTGCTACTCCCTGCTCGAACTGCTCACCGGCTTCTCGCCGAATCTCACCACCTTCCTCGTGCTGCGCGCGCTCTTCGGCATCGCGATGGGCGGCGAATGGGGCGTGGGCTCGGCGCTGACGATGGAAACCATTCCGCCCAAGGCGCGCGGCTGGGTCTCGGGCCTCCTGCAGGCCGGTTATCCGAGCGGCTATCTGCTCGCCTCGGTCGTGTTCGGCGTCCTCTATCAATTCATCGGCTGGCGCGGCATGTTCTTCGTTGGCGTGCTGCCGGCGCTGCTCGTGCTCTACGTGCGCGCCCACGTGCCCGAGTCGCCTGCGTTCCAGGTCATGGAAAAGCGCACTCGCCCGAGCCTGCTCGCCACCCTCAAGCACAACTTCGCGCTGTCGATCTATGCGATCGTGCTGATGACCTGCTTCAACTTCTTCTCGCACGGCACCCAGGATCTCTATCCGACCTTCCTGCGCGAACAGCATCACTTCGATCCGCACACGGTCTCGCTCATCACGATCGTGCTGAACATCGGCGCGATCGTGGGCGGCCTGTTCTTCGGGTCGATCTCCGAGCGGATCGGCCGCCGCAAGGCAATCTGCATCGCCGCGCTGATCGCGCTGCCGGTGCTGCCGCTGTGGGCCTTTTCGAGCGGGCCGCTGCTGCTCGCGCTCGGCGCGTTCCTCATGCAGATTTCCGTGCAGGGCGCATGGGGCGTGATTCCCGTGCACCTGAACGAGATCTCGCCCGACGAAATCCGCGCGACGTTCCCGGGTCTCGTCTACCAGCTCGGCAACCTGCTCGCCTCGGTCAACGCTACGATGCAGGCATCGTTCGCCTCGACCCACGACAACAACTACGGCATGGCGATGGCCGCCGTGGCCGGCACCGTGGCCGTGCTGATCGCCGTGATGATCCTGTTCGGGCGCGAGCGCCGAGGCATCGACATGACGCAGTCGGCCAAAGAGGTGTCGAGCGCCTGACCTTCGTGCGCGGGCGCAGCGTTTCCCCTGCTGCCCGGCAATCCGAAGCCGCGCCGGGTTTGCCCCGCGCGGCTTTTGTTTTTGCGTATCGGCACGCTGCAGGCACACCGAGGGCACGCCGCGCGCTTTCGCGCCGCGCCATGCCGTGGCACGATTCGAGCTGACGACTGGCCCGACGCTCGCGAACAAACATCGAGAACAAGCCGCCAGACCCGCCGCCGCACGATGAGCCGCGCAAGATCGCCGCCGCCGTCTACGCGGCGTGCTTCCACTATGACACGCCGCCCGGAGAGACCTCATGACCGACACGCCCCGCACGCCCACGGCCACCGACGCCACCTCGGCCCCAATCGCCGCGCCGCAGACCAAGGGGCAGACAGGGGCACCCAACGCACCCGACACGGACGGCACCTGGTACGCGTCATATCCGGCCGATGTGCCGCGCGACGTGGACGTGCATCAATACCGCTCGCTCGCGCAGTTCTTCGACCACTGCACGGCGCGCTTCGGCGATCGCGTGGCCTACGTGAGCGCCGGCTCGCCGATGACCTATGCCGCGCTCGCGCGCCGCGCCACCGCATTCGCCTCGTGGCTGCAAGGCCAGGGGGTAAAGCCCGGCGAGCGCGTCGCCATCATGCTGCCCAACACGCTGCAGTACCCGGTGGCGCTCTTCGGCACGCTCAAGGCCGGCGCCGTCGTGGTCAACGTGAACCCGCTCTACACGGCACGCGAACTCGCCCATCAGCTCAAGGACAGCGGTGCCGAAACCATCGTCGTGTTCGAAAACTTCGCCAGGGTTCTCGAAGAGGCGCTGCCCGGCACGCGCGTGAAGCGCATTGTCGTGACGGGACTCGGCGACCTGCTCGGCGAAGGCTTCAACCTCAAGGGCCGCTTCATCAACTTCATGCTGCGGCACGTGAAGAAGATGGTCCCGTCGTATCGTCTGCCGCAGGCCATGCCGCTTCTCGAAGTGCTCGCACAGGGCGCACGCCGCCCTGTGGCGCCCGTGAACGTCGAGTTCGACGATCTTGCCTTCCTGCAATACACGGGGGGCACCACGGGCGTCGCCAAAGGCGCGATGCTCACGCACGGCAACATGATCGCCAACCTGCTGCAGGCCAAAGCGTGGACCGGCGGCCAGTTCGACGCCAGCGCGAACCACCAGGAAACCGTCCTTACACCACTGCCGCTTTATCACATCTATTCGCTCACCGTGAACGCGATGATCTTCATGGCGCTCGGCGGCCGCAACATCCTTATTGCGAATCCGCGCGATATCCAGCGCGTCGTGAAGACGATCCGCCACGAGACCTTCAGTTGCATGTCGGCGGTCAACACGCTTTACAACGCGCTGCTCGACAACGAGGCGTTCCGCCAGCGCGACTTCTCGGGCCTCAAGCTCGCGATGGCGGGCGGCATGGCCACGCAGAAGGCCGTGGCCGAGCGCTTCAAGACCGTGACGGGCAAGCCGATCGTCGAGGGCTACGGCCTGACCGAATGCTCGCCGATCGTGACGATGACTCCCGTCGATATCGAACATATGCAGGACTTCGAAGGACTGGTGGGCCTGCCGGCGCCCTCGACGCTCGTGCGCTTTCGCCGCGACGACGGCAACTGGGCGAACGTCGGCGAAGCCGGCGAGCTGTGCGTAAAGGGTCCGCAGGTGATGCGGGGCTACTGGAACCGTCCCGACGAAACGGCCAAAGTGCTCGACGAGGAGGGTTGGCTCGCCACGGGCGACATCGGTGTGATGGACGTGCAAGGCTACGTGCGTCTCATCGACCGCAAGAAGGACATGATCCTCGTCTCCGGCTTCAACGTGTATCCGAACGAGATCGAAGACGTGCTGGCCGCCCATCCGGGCGTGCGCGAGGTCGCGGCGATCGGCGTGCCCGACCCCGTGCAGGGCGAACGCATCAAGGTGTTCGTCGTGAAGCGCGACCCAGCGCTCACCGAAGAGGCGCTGATCCAGTTCTGCCGCCAGCAACTCACGGGCTACAAGGTGCCGCGCCTCGTCGAGTTCCGCGAAACGCTCCCGCAGTCGAACATCGGCAAGATCCTGCGGCGCGAATTGCGCGACGAAGAAATCAGGAAACAGGCGGCGGGCTCGTCCACCGCCTGAAATCCCGGCTGCCGACGCCGGCCCGTCAGTAGCTGCTGCTCGAACTGCTGCCCGAGCTTCCCGACGAACCGCTGCTCGATCCCATGCCACTGCATGCGGCAAGCCCTGTGGCGGAAATCGTGGCCAGCATCAGCCACGCAAGCAATGTGCACCACCGTCTCATCGTCGCCTCCTTCACGAAACACGCCCGGCCGGTTTGCCTGGGATACCTTGCCATGCCCCTGTGCGGCGAGAGCTCGCCACGTGTGAGCCGGCGCACGGAAGAAATGAGGTACGCAACGCGACAATCGAGTCCGATACAAGTCGCGCGTGCACGGCCGCTTTGCCCTACCCTGTGAGGACGCGCGCGGTAAATGCGGCGTACTGTCACAGCGTACTGCTACAGTGTAGGCGTGAGTGTCGTGCATCGTGAGGCGAGGTTACGGCGCGCGGCGGCCGCCCGCTCGACCACAGGGGACACAACAATGCCCACCCGAAACCGATCTGCGAAGCCGGTTCCAAGCCGGTATAGTGCTGCAGTAATGTATGTTCACTTTCGCGCGTCTCGTCGACACAGGGTAGAATCCCGGCGAGCAAACGTTTCCAACTGAATGCGGCATCGAGCCGCCAGGTCAAAATTCGTCCATGGCTTCCGCAGAATCGCATCCGCAAAACGACTTCATGAACGCCGCGCGCAAGGAACGAAAGCGCGTCGAAATCTATCTGGTCAACGGCATTCGCCTGACCGGCTGCATCGAGTCGTTCGATCAGTATCTGGTGATGCTGCGCACGCCCGTCGGCCTGCAAGGCATTTACAAGCGAGCCATCTCCACGATCCAGCTCGATACGGGCACGCGCCCCGGTCCGCGTCCGGCGCGCCCCGCACACGGCGGCGAACATACGAGCCGCGGCCCGCACGGCAGCCATGGGGGCCACGGCCCGCGTGAATCACGCGAGCCGCGCGAACCCAGAGAGCCGCGCGAACCGCGCGAATCGTGGTCCGCACCCACCCCCGCGGGCGGCGAGCGTGCACCGCAGGACGGCCCGGTCGTCGTTACGCGCCGCCGCCGCCTCTACGGCACCGTCAATAACGGCGGCAACAACAACGGCGGCGACGGCTCGGGCAACACCTGATCCCTTCTGCTCGCGCGGGGCAGGCGTACGCCTGCCCCGCGGCCCCCATCAGGCAGGCATTGCCGTGGCTGGCCGCAACCCGCTCGCGTTCATGGTTTTATCGGTTGCGATATGCTGGTGCGCATGATCCCTCCACGGAGAACGTCATGAGCGCATCGAAGCCGAAAACCCCTGCACCCGCGCCGGAAGATCCGCTCGACGAAGCGCTCGAAGAAACTTTTCCGGCCAGCGATCCTATCGCCGTGGAGCCCGAGCGCGGCAACCGCGAGTCCGGCAAGGACGACGGGGACGGCAAGAAAAAGCACCACAGCGGCGGCCACCACGGCGGCAAGCACTGAGCCCGGACGAAGCGCAAGCATCGCGCGGGCGTGAGGCGTCTGTGCGCCCTTTCGTGCATCCCTTGTGCGTATTTTGGTGACCCTTTCTCCCCTGCCCGCATGAGCGCGACCCGTAACGCCCATTTCCTGCGCGAGCGCGACGGCGCCCATGCCGCCGTGACCTACGTCGAGCTGTTCTTCGACCTCATTTACGCCTTCGCCGTCACACAGCTCTCGCACCGGCTCGTCCACGATCTTTCGGTCGTCGGCGCCGTGCAAACGCTCGTGCTCTGGTTCGCCGTCTGGCTGGGCTGGCAGTACACGTGCTGGGTCACGAACTGGTTCGACCCCGATCGCATCCCGGTGCGGCTGCTGCTCTTCGCGGCGATGCTCGTCGGCATGGTGCTGGCCGCGAGCCTGCCGCTCGCGTTCGGCTCGCGCGGCCTGATGTTCGCCGCAAGCTATGTCGTGCTGCAACTGGGGCGCAGTCTCGTCGTGCTGGTGTTCCTCGGCCCGCGCCATGCGCTCACCGCGAACTTCCGCCGCATCGCGAGCTGGCTCGCCATCTCGGGCTGCCTCTGGATCGCGGGCGGTTTCGCCGACGGCTATGCGCGCCTCGTCTGGTGGAGCGCGGCCGTGCTGTGCGAATACGTCTCGCCGATGTTCGGCTTCCCGCTCCCCCTGCTCGGCCGCTCGACCGGCGCCGACTGGCGCACCGCCGCGGGCGGCCATATCGCCGAGCGCTGCCAGGGCTTCGTGATCCTCGCGCTGGGCGAATCGGTGGTGGTCACGGGCGCCACCTTCTCCGACATCGCGCAATGGAGCGTTCCTGTCGCGATCGCGTTCGCGGTCTGCTTCGCGGGCAGCATCGCCATGTGGTGGGTGTACTTCGACACGAGCAGCCGCGCGGGCAGCCGGGCGATCGAGGAAGCGGAAGAGCCGGGCCTGATGGCTGCGGCGTTCCATTATGTCCACGCCGTGCTGATTGCCGGCATGATCGCAGCCGCCGCCGGCGACGATCTCGTCATACTGCATCCGGCAACGCGCGTCGGCATGACCGAGGCGGCGCTACTGATCGGCGGTCCCGCGCTCTATGTAATCGGCAACGGGTTCTACAAGCGCGTGGTCTACGGCTGGTTCCCGCTCTCGCACTGGATCGGACTCGCACTCTTTGCGTTGGCGGCACCGCTCGCGCTGCACACCGACCTGCTGATGGCCGGCGCGCTGACGACCGGCGTGATGATCGTCGTGGCGATCTGGGAAAGCGTGTCGCGCCGCAGCGGCGCAGAGGAACACCGGCTGAGCGTGCCTTAGACCGCGGCCTGCGCAAAGCCGGAACACCGGCACGAATGAAAACGGCGCCCCGTGGTGGGGCGCCGCATTGAAGACACTGCGCGAGCGAAAGTGCGGAAAGCCGGGATAAGCGGCATACCGGGCCAGCATGCCAGCCCGGATTTTCCGCCCCGCTCCAACATCATGCCGCTTGCGAGGGCGGCATTCTGCTCACTGGACCGGCAAGCCGCCCTCAACCTGACGCTGCAGCTCGCGAACCTGACGCTGCGCGGCCCGCAACTGGTCCTGAGCCGCCGCCTTCTCGACCTGCAGCGCATTCGCCTGGTCGCGCGTCTGCTTCTGCTGGTCGGACACGACCGCCTGTTGCTGACGCGCAATCGCGAGATCCGCCTGGAGACGGTTCGCGTGATCCTGAGTCAGCGCGATCATGCGGTCGGTGAAGGCCTTTTGCGCCGAGAGCCGGATCCGGCGGATCTCCACTTCGGCGAGCTGCTGGGACTTTTGCGCGAAGTCGCGGTAAATGGCCTCGGCGCGCGTCTCGTCACTGGTCTTGATGACGCGCCAGAACGTCTTGTTCTGGAACAGCGCGACGTAGTAGATCATCTCCTTGCCGTAAAACAGCAGACTCGCGCCGTACGTGCCGTTGTAGGTCGTGCGCAGCTCGTTCAGATCCGACCCGCGGATCATCTGCTGCAGCTCGGCCACATTGCCCGCCGCGTTCTGCTGCGCCTCTTCCGGCGTCAGCGCAATCGTTTGGCTTTGGGCCGCCGGTTCAGAAGCGGCCGTTGCCGGCAACGCCTCCGTTGCAGCGGGCGCCGCCTGGACCGCCGGCTGGGTGGTCACCCCAGCGTCTTGCGGCAGCGCCTGCGCGCAACCGGCCTCGGTCCCCCCGAACAGCACCATGACTGCCAGTGCCGCCTGTCGAACTCTCCACTTGTAGTCCATGTAGTCCCTGCTTTGAACAGTTCTAGTTTTGGCAAAACCGGCTAATTATCACTCACTTTCCCGGGTTTCGGGCTCCTCGTCGAAAATTTGGTACTTGCGTATCTTTTCCCACAGCACCTTGCGGCTGATGCCGAGGAACTGGGCCGTATCCTTGCGCCGCCAGCCGTTCTGATCCAGCGCCGCCAGCAACCGGCTGCGCTCGGCCATGTCCCATTTGCTGCGATCGATCACCGGCAGCCCGGCCTCCGCTGCGGCCGGCTGTACCCCAAGCGCGCCCGCCAGCAGCCGGCGCAGGCGCGGCGCGTCCCAACTGCCCGTCTGGCGCACCGTGACCCCAATGCGCTCGGCCAGGTTGCGCAACTCGCGCACGTTGCCCGGAAAGCGCATTGCCGCAACCGAATCGGCAAGCCAGTACGGCAGCTCGGGCAGCGTGGCGAGCCGCTCCTTGCCCACCACGATCGCCACGAACGCCTTGAAGAGCGCGATCTTGTCCACGGCCCCGCGCTCCTCGAGCGACGGCACGATCAGTTCGATCACCGCGAGCCGGTAGTAGAGATCGGCGCGGAACGTGCCCTCCTTCACGAGATTCGGCAACTGCCGGTTGGTGGCCGCGACGAGCCGGAAATCCACCTTCACGGGCGTGGCCGAACCGATGCGCGTGACCGTGCCGTCCTCCAGTACACGCAGCAGCTTGACCTGCTGGTAGAGCGGCAGGTCGCCGATTTCGTCGAGGAAAAGCGTGCCGCCGTCGGCTTGCTCGAAGTAGCCCTTGTGCGCAACCGCCGCGCCGGTAAACGAGCCTTTTGCATGGCCGAAGAAGAGCGATTCGAAAAGACCGTCGGGAATCGCGCCGCAGTTCACGGCGACGAACGGGCCCTGGCCGTAGCGCGCGTTCTTGCGATGCAGCAGCTCGGCCACGCGCTCCTTGCCCGTGCCGGTCTCGCCGTGCACGAGCACGCTCGTCTCGCAGTCGGCGAAGGTCTCGACTTCCTTCATTAGCGCGTGCATCGATTCCGATTCGGCGACGAGCACGTCGGCGCCCGCCGTTTGCGCCGAATGCGCGCGCAACTGGATCACGAGCTTCGAGACGAGCCCGCGAAGCTCGGCGCAGGTGAAGTCGAGCGGCAGGATGTACGAGTACTCCGCCGGGTACATGGCCGGGTCATTGTCGCGCGGCGCCGCGCCCACCCAGATCACGGGCATGCCGTGGGTAGCCTGCCAGTCGCGCAGCACGAGCGCACCGGTGTCGATCACGCTCACGCTGACCACGGCAATGGACGCGCGCGCGGCGAGCCGCTGCGGCGAGATGACCGTGTCGTCGGCGCGGATCACGTCGACGTCGAGACTGGCCATGCAGCGCCCGACGCGCTCGACGATGTCGGCCTTGCCCTCCCAGACGTAGAGATCGAGTTCCTCGATGGGGGTGGTGGTTCGCATCGTGTGGCTCTATTTGACGAGTTGCGCGACGCCGCAGACAGCGGGGCTCGGCGTCACGGTGGCGACCCCCACCTGAACGCCGAGCAGTTGCAGAAGCGGGGCGATCAGCGCGGTGCTGAGCGTGTCGAGCACGGGGGTAAGCAAGGTGGTGAGCACGCTGCCGACGAAGCCGACGAGCGGACCCGCCGGAATGCTCTGGCTGCCGAGCAGCGAGACATTCAACGCGTTGCCCTGCAGCAGCGCCTGGCTCGTGTCCGACAGCGTGGCGGAAAGCAGCGGGCCAAGCTGGTTCGCGTTGGTGCTGTTGCTGCCGAGCGGATTACCGTTGCCGTCGAACGATAACGTGACCGCATCGGCGGCCGGCACCGAGGCCTCAAGCGGCAAGGCAGCCGTTACGGTCGCGACCGGCTGGCCCGCCAGCGCAACGTTCGCAATCGTGGCGGGCGTGCCGCAGCTGAAAGCCTGCGTGGAGTTCAGGCCCGTGGGCGCCTGCCCGATGCAGAGGTTGAGGAGACCGGTCTGGGCGCCGATATTGATGACACTCGCCGCCGCGGTCGGTGCGCACTGGATCGACGTCAGCCATGCCTGGGCGGGAGCCACCGTGAGATAGACCGGCAGTTGAACCGACACATCCACGGCTTGCGTCAGAAAGTTGATGAGCGAGCCGAGGATCGGAATGTTGACGGTCAGGCTCGATGTGCCGAGCCCGACATTGAGCAGTACGAGAATTTGCGCGGTGCTCGCGACGGTGCGCCACGTCGTCGTGCCGGGAATGTAGCCCGGCTGGCCGACCCCGATCGAAGGCGGCTCGACTATCTGCACGGCTAACTGCAGGCTCGCGGGCAGCGTGCCGAGGCCGCCGGTCAGGTTGTTCAGGTTGACGTTCAGGCCGATCGGCGGCTGCCCGGTCTGCGCGATCTCCGCGCCGACGATGAGTGCCTGCAGCGGCGAGATCGTCGCGTCGAGCGCGGCATTCGAATCGGCGAGCCCGAGCGAAAGCAGCCCGGGAGCATTCGGCCGATTGCCAAGCGCAAAGCTGGTGGTGCCGGGAATGTTCGCGGAGAGAATCGTGTTCAGCGCGCCGAGTGCGGCGGACGCATTCGCGTCCGTGACGGCTTGCTTCTGCAGCACATTGGCCATGAGTTGGGCGAGCTGCGCGACCGTGACGTTCGTGTTGAGCAGGCCATCCACGGTACCCGCGTTGGCCTGCGCCACCAGATCGCCGAGGCTGATGGTCGTATTTGCCAGGCCACTCCAGGAGGCCAGCGACAGGTTGACGCTCGTGCCGAGCAGGCCGCTCAGCAACCCGTTGAGCAGATCCGCCTGCACCAGCGTCGTCGAGAGCGAGAAAGAGTCCGTATTCGTGGCCTGGGCGGTCGCTACGGCCGAAACCTCGTGCGCCGGCCCGACAAAGAAGTACGGCACGAGGCGCGTGACCGTCACCTCCGCGCCATTGAGCGGCAACTGGGCCGCAGTGGGCGGATTGGAGGCCTGCGTAAACGCCATACCGCTGCCGCTCGAATCCCACCGTCCGCAGACGGTCGACAGCGTCTGCGTGGACGAAACGGTGAATCCGTTGCTCGCCGCATTCGCCGCTGCCGTGATGGGCGGTTGCTGGCACGCGTCGTCCATCTGCTGCACGGCGGCCAGCGCGGCGAGGTCCGCGACGTTCTGCAGCGAGCGGCGTGCGAGATAGAAGTTGGCGACATCGAGCACCCCGAGCGCCGCCACCGCCACGACGAGCGCGAGGGCCGCGATGCTCGCAATCGAGCCGCGCGCCCGTCTCGCAGGCATACGCGCGCGAGCGCGCCGCCGCAACAGCGGCCGCCTTGCGTCTGCGCCGGCGCGCACCGGCAGGGGCTCGCGCGCATCCATCTCAGTTCGAGCCGCCCGAAGTCGCCGGCGTATTGGCCATATTGGCCTGGCTCTGTCCCGTGTCGACCGAGGAGCCGAACGAGGCCGGAATCTCCGTATCGAACGACTTCAGGTAGCGCCGCCAGGCGAGGCCTGCCTCCGCGCCCAGCATAGGCAGCGCCGGGGCGGCCTGCGCGTTGCTGCGCTGGAGTTCGAGCCACGCGCTCGCCGAATGACCGATCTCGCTGTTCGGCGCGGCGTCAGTTGCCTGCGCATGGGCCTGCGGCGCTAGCAGCGCGCAAAGCGCGAGCGCCGCGAGTTGCCTGCGCGTGCCGCGGTTTCCGCCGCCGTTTCCGCCGCTGCTTCCGCTACGGTTATTCGTCTTCTTCATATCGCTCCCCGTGTTCCGCCTGCCCTGGCGAGTCATTGCACGTCATTGAGCAGAGCGCTCGACGAGCCGCGGCTGCGCCTCCCCGCCCGGCCAGCCCGACTGTGTACTTGCCATTGCCGCCGTCGGCGCGGGCATCGCCGCGCTCGCCAATGCCGCGCGCGCGTGTGCCATCTCGCGCGCGTGCTGAGCCTGCGCGACGTTTTGCGCGTCGCGCTCGATCGCCGCGCGCGCCGCCGGCGCGAGACCCTCCTGCGCCATCAGGGCCTGCGCGCTTGCCGCATCGCCGCTCGCCACGAAATACAGCGCGACATTGGCGACGATCTTCGGGTTATGCGTATCGAGCTCGACGGCCTTCAGCAGCGGCACGCGCGCCGCCGCCACCTCGCCCTCGCGCAGCAGCGCGTAGCCGAGATCGGAGAGCGTCGTGGCATCGGTGGGCTCCAGCCGCGACGCCTCCGCCAGTTCGCTGGCCGCCTTCGAAAAATCGCCGGCCGCGCCCGCGAGCAGACCCAGGCCGCGATGGCCGCGCGCCGCGAACGGCGTCGTCAGCAACTGCATGTAGGCCGTGGCGCTCGCTGCCGACTGCCCCGTCGCGCGCAACGCATCGGCGCGCAGCACGATCGACTCCGGGCTCGCGCCGTATTGATGCTCGTACGCGTCGATATGCGCGAGCGATGCGTAATAGAGCCCCTCGGCCTGCATGCGCTGGATGAGCCCCAGGTACATGCCCGGCGTATCGGGCGCCGGGTCGCGCGTGGCGTCGCGCATCTGCAGTTCGGCCTGGGCCTGCGGCCCCACGCCGTAGCCCTGTTCCTTCGACGCACAGGCAGCGAGTACCACAAGCGCCATGCATGCCGCGGCGGCAAGCGCGCCGCGCGCAGCCGGCGCTCGACGCGTAACGATGTGATTCATGATGTCCTCGTGAGCGAATTTCATGGCCGGCTCTCAACGATGCGAGGCGAGCGCGCGCATCACCGCGATCAAGCCGGGCCCCGCCGTGACGATCAGCAGCGCAGGCAAGAGCGTGAGCACCATCACGCCGGTCATCTTGACGGTGAGCCGGCCGATGCGCTCGCGCAGCGACGCGCGGCGCACTTCGCGCAGGCGCTCGCCGAATTGCCTGAGCGGCTCCTGGACCGCGCCGCCGTGGCGGTCGACCTGAATGATCAAACGGATCACGGCGCGCAAGTCCTCGTTCTCATAGATCGACGCCATGCGATGCAGCGATTGCTCGCGCGTACGACCCGCGACGAACTGGCGCTGCGCGATCTCCATCTCGCCCGCAAGCACGGGCAGCACGCGGCGGAATTCGTTCACCATGACCTGCAGGCTCTGGTCGAGCGAGAGACCCACTCCCTGAAGCAGGCGCAGCAGATCGACGAACATCGGCAGCTCGTTTGCGACGGATTCGATTCGCGCGCGTACGCGCCTTGCCAGCCAGAGCTTGGGCAGCATGAAGCCCGCGACGGCGGCCACGCCCATGAACACGAGCGGATGGCCGGCCGGATTGTGCGACGTGGCAAGCCACGCGCCGACAGCGCCGCCCCCCGCCGCGCAGGCAACGCGTGCGACGAGAAAAAGCCCGCGCGAGCGCGCGTCGACATAGCCGCAGCGATCCAGCACACGCCGGTCTTCTTCGGCCACGATGAGCCGGCCCGCCGGCGTATCGAGCCAGCGCGCGCCCCGTTCGGCGAACGCTTCGACGAAACCCTTGAGCCCGGTTGCGCGCGCCGGCTGCGAGCCTGCCGACCGGCCCGCGGCTTCCGCGGCAGAACCCGCCGCACTTGCCTGGGACACCGCATTAACGCCCGCCCCTATCCCTTGCGTCGCCGCGCCGAAGCCGATCTTTGCGCCGCCCGCAGCGCCGCCTGCGCCACCACCGGCGTCGGCCCGGTTCGACGCCGCCGCGCGCGCATCGGCCACGGCCGCTTCGGCCCCATAGCTCGCGAAGCGCTGCTCGAGCGTGCGCGCGCTGCGCCGCGCAGCGGCAATGCGGCTTAGCGCCTGCCCTGCCAGCAGCGCAAAACCGAGCGCCGCCAGCAGTAGCGCGAGCACGCCGAGCCGTCCTGCGTTCATGGCGAGCTCCTCAGCCGGGTGAGCCGATACAGCAGATACGCGCCCACCGCCTGCAGCACGAGCGCACCATAGACAAGATGACGGCCGCCATCGTCGTACCACATCGCCGCGAAATACTTCGGGTTGACGAGGATGAGAAAGCCGACGATGCCAACGGGCAGCAGTGCCAGTACCCATGCGGACATGCGCGTTTCCGCCGACATCGCCACGAGTTCGCGCTGCGCCTGATCGAGATCGCGCATGAAGGTCGCCATGCGTTCGAGCATGACGTCGGCGCGCCCGCCGTAACGGACCGACAGGCGCAGCACCGCGCCCACCAGATCGAGCTCGTTTGCGTGATAGACCTGGGCGACCTGATGCAGCGCGCGATCGATCTCGACGCCGGTACGCAGCATGCGCGAGACGCGTTCGAGACACTCGCGCAGCGGCATCTCGGTGGTCTGAAGCGCGGCCTGGAACGCGGCCGGCACGCTGTTGCCGAGCACCACGAGACGGACGATACCGTCGAGAAATGAGGGGAGCTGCGCGACCAGCCTCGCACGGCGCCGTTGCATGCGCAACGAAAGTACAAACGCCACGAGCACGCCGATCATTGCCAGCACGGTTAGCGCGGCGAGCGCGCCGCCGAGTAGTCCAGCCCACAGGCACGCCGTCAGCGTTGCGAACGCGATGAGCAATGCGGGCTTGCGTGCGTTGGCGATCCCGGCGCGGCTCATCGCGTGTTCGAAGGCCGTCGCGGCACGTGCACGCCAGCTATCCGGGTCCGCCGCGGCGCGGGTGGGCGTCTGGGCGTTCGATGCGTTCGATGCGTTGGGTCCATTGGGTGCATTCGCCGCGCGCGCACCCGGGCGCGACGGCGCAAATGCCGTCGCCCCTTCCGCGTTCTTCGTGCCGGATCCCGCGTGAACGGGCACGGCGGCGCCATAGCCCGCCGCCGACACCCGGCTTTCGACGAAGCGGGTCACGCGCTCGCGCGCGACCCGCGTCTGCGCGCGGTGCCAGAGCATGAGCCCCGACGCTGCGAACAGCAGCGCAAGCGCGGCGACGACGGCCAGCACGCTAGACATTGAAGCCCCCGTCGCGCCCGCCCATGCCGAAGGCAGCCGCGCTCAAGGTCTGCCGGAAACGCGCAAGCTTGGGCGAATGCGGATGGATGCCGAGCGAGTCCCAGCGGTCGATCTCCTCGCCCTCGGGGGTGGTCACCGGCTCGTAGCGGTACAACTCCTGCGTCGCGATGATGTTGTCGGACAGCCCCGTTACTTCGGTTACCGAAAGAATTCTCCGGCGCCCGTTCGAGAGCCGGCCGATCTGCACGATGAAGTCGACCGCATTCGCGATCTGCCGGCGCAGGCTCGATTCGGTGCCCTGAAAGCCCGCGAACCCCGCAAGCATTTCGAGGCGATACAGGCACTCGCGCGGCGAGCTCGCGTGCACGGTGGCCATCGATCCGTCGTGGCCCGTGTTCATCGCCTGCAGCATTTCCAGCACCTCGCCGCCGCGCACTTCGCCGACGATGATGCGGTCCGGCCGCATGCGCAGCGTGTTGCGCAGCAGATCGCGGATGCTCACCACGCCCGCGCCGTCGAAGCCGCCCGGCCGGCTCTCCAGCCGCACCACATGCGGGTGGTTCAGCGAAAGCTCCGCGGTGTCTTCGATCGTCACCACGCGCTCCACGTCGGGGATGTGAAACGCCAGCGCATTGAGCAGCGACGTCTTGCCCGAACTCGTGCCGCCCGAAACGAGGATGTTGCAGCGAGCCTGCACCGCCGCTTCGAAGAGCGCCCCGATCTCCACCCCAAACGTACCGTTGCCGAGCAGATCGTCGGGCCGCAGCGGATCCTTGCGGAACTTGCGGATCGAGACGATCGGACCCGCCAGCGAAAGCGGCTCGATCACGACATTGATGCGTCCGCCGTCGGGCAGGCGCGCATCGACCATCGGATTCGATTCGTCGAGACGCCGCCCGATCGGCGCGAGGATGCGACGCACGATGCGCAGCAGATGCGCGTTGTCGGAGAAACGCACCGGAATCTTCGCGAGGATGCCGTGACGCGACACGTAGACGTCGCTATAGCCGTTCACGAGGATGTCCTCGACGGCGGGATCCGCAAGCAGATCCTCGATCGGCCCGAAGCCCGCGAGTTCCTTCGTCAACGCCTCGGCGATGATCCGCACCTCGCTTTCGTTGATCGGGATATGACGCAGCCGGACGAAGCTGTCCATCTCCAGGTCGACGAACTGGTTGATCGCGTGGCGCGACCAGCGGCCGAATTCGGCGCCCAGCTCTTCGATGCGTGTGAGCAGATGCTCGTGGGCCGCGTTCTTGACGTCCTGAAACTGCTGGCTCTGCGCGAACAGAGGAGAGTCGTCGGCAAATTCGATGTTATCCGCCATGATCTACGACCGCTTCGAAGAGTGTGGGAGAAAGCGGCGCAGCGCCTCGAGCTTTCTCGCCGCGCGCGGCCGCTGACCATCGAGCTGCGCGGCGAGCGCTTCGAGCGCGCGCACGTAGGGATCGCGCGGCGCCGTTTCGGCGAGCAGCTTGCCGCGATTGGCCGCCTGGCACAGCGCCACGCGTCGCGACGGCAATACCCCCGCAAGTTCAATGCCAAGGCGCGAAGCGATCTGCGCGGCGGAGAGATCGAGCTCCGCTTCGTACTGGTTGAGCACGAGCTGCACGTGAGCGAGGTCCACGCCGCCCTCGCGCAACGCGTCGAGCTGACGCGCCGCCGAAACGATCGAGGCGACGCTCTGGTCGCAGACGAGCCAGGTGTCGTCGGCGGCCTGCACTACGTTCGCGATGAACTCCATATTCGAAAAGCCGCCGAGGTCGACCAGTTGATGGTCGAAGAACGCGCGCAGCCGCGTGAGCAACGCCGCCGAGGACTGATACGAAACCTCGCGCAGCGCGCCGAGATCGGCAGGCAGGGTCGTCAGCGCCAGCCCGCTCTCGTGGCGCGCGAGCGCCGTGTGCACGAAGGTCTGGTCGAAGCGGCGCAGGTTGCGCACGGCGTCGACGAACGAGAAGCCGTTGCCCGCGTTCAGCAGCAACGCGCCGTCGCCGGCCGGCAGACCGAGGTCGAGAAGCGCCGTGTGGCGGTTGATGGCGGCGCCTTTGTGCGCAAGCAGCGCGCCGAGGTTCGCCGCGAGCGTCGTCACGCCCATGCCCGCGCGCGCGCCCAGCAGCACCGTGAGGTGGCCGTGGCGGCTCACCGGCTCGACGCGGTTGTCGAGCACCTGGCGCACGATGCGCAGCGCGTCGCCGCCGTCGGCCGCCATGTCGACGAAATCGCGCACGCCCGCGCGCAATGCCGCGAGCGCGCTCTCGGGTTCGGCGAGCGTGCCCACTGCAATGACCTGCAGCCCCGGAAACGCCGCGTGCGCGGCTGCCGCCACCGCGCTCGCCGCCGCGCCGCGTCCCGCCGAGAAGTCCACGAGCAGAAGCGAGGGCATGTGCATCGCAATGCGCTGCGTCACCTGCGCCGGATCGAGCGCCACGGCTTCCATCTTGCCGGCCGCCCCGATCGAGCGGGCAACCCAGCGTGCGTGCGCTTCGTCCGGCGATGCGAACACGAAGGAATCCGCGACCGTACGGTCAGTCTGCAAGTGCGCTCTCGCGTTCATGACTGCTCTCCCATTTTTTCCGCTGCGCCGTAGGCTGCCTCGGCGCGCTCACGGCGAAAATCCCGGTACCGGATCGCGCGAGGCCGCGCCGCCCAGCAACGCGCGCCAGACCGGTCCATCACGCTGTTCGGACTGCTCACCAGGCGTGGCGGGCAGCATGGCGTTCTTCGCGAGCGGCGAAACCAGATGCGGCGTCACGATGATCACCAGTTCGTTGTCGGTCTGCTGATACTGCAATTGCTTGAAGAACGTGCCGATCACCGGCAAGTCGCCAAGGAGCGGCACCTTGTTGACGTTCGACGACGTCTCGCGATCGATCAGGCCGCCAATCACGAAGCTCTCGCCATCACCCAGCTCGACGGTCGTTTCCGCGCGGCGCGTCGTGATCGCCGGCACCGAAACGCCGCTGATCGTCACGGCGTTCGTGTAGTCGAGCTGGCTCGCCTCGGGCGCGACCTTCAGCGCGATACGCTGCGGCGAGAGCACGGTGGGCGTGAGCGTGAGCCCGATGCCGTACGGCTTGTATTCGATCGATGTCGCACCGAGCGCCTGCGGCACCGGCACGGGAATTTCCCCGCCCGCGAGAAAGCTCGCGTTCTGCCCCGAGAGCGCCACGAGCGTCGGCTCGGCCAGCACGCGCGCGAGGTTGTTCGTCTCCATGAGGCTCAGATCCGAGAACAGCCCATGCGAAGCCGACGAAAACACGAGATTGAACGCCGACGAGATCGGCGTGATGCCCGTGAGCGCGGTGCCCACCGCCGTATTGTTCGCGCCGGACGACAGCGACGAAGGTCCGAACGAGCCGAACGAAAAACCATTGTTCTGGCGGAAGAAGTTGAAGCCGATCTGCTTGAGCACCGACCGGCTGAACTCCACCACGCGCACATCCACCTGAACCACCGCACGCGTCGCGACATTCGACGCGTCGAGCACGCTGTCCGGCTTCGCATCCTTGCCGAGCGCGCCCTCGGCCGCGACCACCGCGCGCTGGTGAGCCTCCATCGTCGCCGCTTCGCCCGTGATGATCGCCGTGCCGTTCAGCGTCTTCACCGCCGGCGTATCCGGACCGAGCAACGCGCGTGCGGCGCTCGTCGTCACGTTGACCGTGATCGTGCTCACCGTATCGCCGCCGTCCCACAGCATCACGTTCGTCGTGCCCGGCGCCTTGCCCACCAGCAGCACGCCGCCACGCCGGTCGCCGCGCACGATCATCACGTCCGCGATCGACGGATCGCCCACGGCGATGCGCCGCAATGCGCCCGAAACCGGCAGCGTGCGCTGCTCGCCCACCGTGAGTTCGACCGCCTGCGGCAGTTCCGCCGATCCCGCCGCCGCTCCCGCTTGCGCACCCGGCGCAGCGCGCGCGGGCACCGTCGCAAGCGCGAGCGTGAGAAGCCCGGCGCACGCGGATGCCGCGAGGGCCACTGCGAGTTTCCTCGTCATCGTCATATTGTTTTGCTTGCCACAAACCCGCCGCGCCTGTGCGGCACATTACCAGGCAACCGTTTCCGCTCGCCCGCCCCGTATTACTTCGATGCCGCCGCGCGCCGCCGGCGCGTTGCGATGTGTTGCTGCCGCTGCCTCGCGCGGCGCACTGCCGCCGGCGAGCTGATCGAGCGCCACGCCCTCCGCCGCGCGCGTCGAGCCTTGCGGCGCGTCGTGCGACACGACCTTGATCACGCCCGGAGACGTTGCGAACGCCGAAGGATCGACTGTGTCGTCGTCGGTCGGATTGCGCAGCGCCAAAATCAGTTGTCCCTGGCTTTGGGCGAGGGCCAGCTTGTCCACCTCGGTCACCGGTACCGCGAGCACGGCGGTACGCGGCGCCATGTTCTGCGTACCGAAGCCGCTCGTGCGTTGCGGATTGCCGCCCGGCGGCGTTGCGTCGGCGGGATTGCCGAAGACCAGCACGCGCGCCTTCGAGACGAGGAGGCGCGCCTGGGTGCGCCCCACTTCGCCACCGCTCACCGCACCATCGCGGCGCAGCGTGAAGAACACATCGACGTAATTGCCGGGCTTCAGCTCGTAGCCCACCGCGTTGACCTCGTCTACACGCACCGCCACCGCGCGCTCGCCAGGCTGGATGCTGGCCGCGAGGCTCGACGACAGTTGCGTGTCGAGCACGGGCGCGTCCGCCGCGATCTCGGTAAGCGGCACGCGGCCGGCGATCAGCGCCTTGTCGTTAAACGCGCCTTCGGGATGAATGGGCAAGGCCTGTACGCGCAGCGCATCGGCGGAAATCGGCTGACCCGCGGGCAGCGTGCGCGTGGCGACGACGACCGGCGTGAGCATCTGGACAGCCGACGAAACGGGCGGTACGACGGGCGCCGGAGGTGCGCGGCGCGCCAGCATGAAAGCAAACGCGCCGAGCACGAGAGCGCCGGCAATCAGCAGGCCCGCGACGATTTTGGTCAGATTCGCCATGAACGGTCACCCTGGCTCCGCTGGAGCGGCGCGATTACGGATAGAGAGGTATGGACGCACATCAGAGCAGGTTCTCCGGGTCGAGCTGCACGGTGGCCTGGCCGGTGAGCGACTGCGGTATAGCGATGCTCAGAAGAGGCAATATCGGCACGAGCGGATTCGCCCCGTATGCATAAGTCAGCGTCACCTGGATGCAGTCCATGGCGGGGTTGTTCGTGCAACCCGACGGCGATGCACTGATCGCATTCGTACAGGTCGCCGTGACGGGTAGCCAGCTCACGACGGTCGTCGCGCGACTGCACGCCTGCGCGGCACGCTCGCTCAGGGCCGTGCCATCGCTCGTCGCGCTCTGCCAGACGAGCGCGGCACGCGCACCCTCTTCCGCTGCTGCTGTCAGGCTCTGCTGCGTGAGGAACACCATGCTGTACGTGATGATCGCGTACAGCACGAGGAAGAACACCGGGAACACGATCGCAAATTCGACTGCGGCGGTACCGCGCTGCATCGCGCGACGCGTGGGCTTGCCCGTGACCCGGCTCATCGGATACCTCCCAGCGCGAACTGCCATGCGAGCCACGCGACGGCCGACACCGTCAGGCAGGCGGCGTATGGTGTACCGCGACGCCCGCCCACCATAAATATCTGCACTCCTTGATAACGCGCAGCGCTACTGCGACGACGAAGCACAAGCAGCGTCGCTGCTGCGTGCACGCCCGCAGCAATGCTCGCTGCGATCCAGAGACCCGGCAACAGATGCAGCCCACACCATGCACCAAGCACGGCGAACACCTTGACGTCGCCCGCCCCCATCACACCGAGCACAAAGAACGGCATGAGCGCGGCGAGGCCGACCACGGCAGCGCCAAGGGCTTGTGCGACGTCGATGCGCGCCGGACCGGCGTGGAGCACCGACGCGGCAAGCGCAGCGCACAGACCGGCCACGACGAGGGCGTTGGGCACGCGGCGCGAGCGGCAATCGCCGATCGCGACCGCCACCGCCCAGACGCCGAACACGAGGTCGCTGAGTAGGGTGAGTGTCATAGCCGGAATTCGCGCACAGCAATCCGCACGCACCACAGGAACGGAGCGAGTGAAAAGCAGAGTTTCTGCTTCGCTACGGACTACTACGAATAGGGCAAAGAGCGACGTCGGCTTAGCCGCCAACGGTCTTCGACAAGCTCGCGTAGATGTTGGTGAACACGGTGTTCAGCTCGGCGCCCAGGTTCGTGACCGCAGTCAGAATCGCCAGCGCGATCACTCCCGCAATCAGCCCATATTCCAGCGCGGTAACCCCGTCTTCCGACTTGATGAATTGTTTGAACAGTTTGTTCATTTCGGCCCTCTCTCTTATTTCGCTTTCACGTTGTCCTGCGCCGGCTTCACAAAGCCTTGCCCGTATCGTGAATAGTCGCCTGCGCATCCGGTCCGGCTGCGCGCGAGCCTTTATTACAGCTCGCTAACGTTGGCCCAAATCGCATACACATCCCTCTTGATGCATGCGTTCAGTGCTCCTTGTGCGGCTTTTATAGCGTAACAAACATCGTTGCGCAATCGCCCTCTCGTATTTTCATTATCGGCATAGGCGTTGTGTTGTTTAGCCCGGACAAACCATGACAACACTATTCAGGACTAGAAAGTCATCGTGTTACGCCCTGTTCCGTAACGCTCCCATGCCGGCGTTACGTGACGTAACGCTTGCCGGCACGAGGTCTCGCGACACCTGCGCAAACGATTCATTCGACGAAAGACACGGCCGGATGCTTGGCACGCCTTGATTTGAAAAACCCCTCTAGCGAGCGGTTTCCTGCACGCCATACCCCTCGTCGCTGCCTGGCACATCTGTTGCAGATAAGGACGCGTAGTCCAGACAAACGACACAAGCAGATACCACACGAGACGAGGGCATCATGAATCAGAACACGATCGGCAACGCCGCACGCTTGACGCTTGTCGCGGCCACCACCGCTGCCATGCTTTCGTTGAGCGCGTGCGGCGGTTCCGGCACGCTCAGCAGCGGCACGGGCACGGGTAGCGGCGGCGGCACGCTGTCCACGAGCGGCTCCAGTGGCTCGGGAGGAAGCGGCGACAGCAGCGGCGCAGGCACCACAACCGGCAGCAACGGCAGCGGTACAGGCAGCGGCGGCGGCGGCACGACCACCGGCGACAGCGGCAGCGGTAGCGGTAGCGGCTCGAACAACGGAGGGGGGACCGGGGGCGGCACCACGACCGGCAGTAACGGCAATGGCAACGGCAACGGTTCGGGAGGCGGCGGCGGTTCGACCGTCGCCGCCAACGCCGTGGGCCAGGTCGCAAACGCCGCCGGCAATGTCGTGAACGCCGCCGGCTCGACGGCGACGGGTCTCGGCACGTTGATCGCCTCGCAGTCGGTGCCGGGTGTCAGCTCCGCGACCACGAGCGCTGCCGGCGGCATCGTGCAGAACGTCGGTTCGGCTGTCTCGACGCTCGGCACGGGCGTCTCGCAAGGCCTCGGCCAGATCGGCGCCAGCAGCAATCCGGTCGACACCACGCTCGCCAGCACAGGCGGCGCCGTGAGCGATGTCGGCAAGGCCGTCACGAACGCCGGTCAACTCGTCACGAGCCTCGGCAGCGGCCCGCTCGCGCCGCTCGCCGCGCTCACGACGCCCGTCGGCGGCGCCGTCGGCACGCTGGGCTCGGCGCTCACCACCGGCGGTCAAACACTCACGTCGGTCCTTTCGCAAGGGCCGGTCCAACAGGTCACGCAGCAGCTCAGCTCGGCCATCACGCCGATCACCTCGGTGCTCGCTGCCACCACGCAAACGCTTGGCAACGCAACGGGCGTCGGCGCGCCGGTCAATGGCCTGCTGCAAGCGATCGGCGGCGGACTCCAGAAGGGCGGCGCCCTCGTCGCGCAGACCGGCGGCGGCACGAATCCGGTCACGACCGGCGTCGGCACGCTCGTCGCCGATACGGGCAAGACGGTCGCCTCGGCGGGCGGACTGCTGACGGGCGGCAGCTCCGGCAGCAATCCGCTTGCCCCGGTCACGAGCCTCCTGGGTGGCGCGACCGGTGGCTCCGGCAGTTCGGGCAGCGGCCCGCTCGCACCCGTAACGAGCCTTCTTGGCGGCATAACCGGCGGTTCCGGCAGCAGCGGCAGCAATCCGCTCGCACCCGTAACGAACCTCGTCTCGACCCTGACCAGCACGGTCACCGGCGCGGCGGGCGGCGTCGGCGTGGGAGTCGGCGTCGGCGCGGTGGCCGGTGCGGGCGCCGGGACCTCGGGATCGCACGGCACGAGCACCGGCAGCACCACACCTGGCCTCTCGCTCGCATCCTCGAGCGGCGGAACGAGCGGCAGCAGCACGACGGGCCCGCTCGCCGGCTTGACCTCGCTCGTTGGCGGCCTGCTCGGCGCCAAAAAGTAAGCGCATTCGAACCACTCTTTCAGACGAGGAGACACCGTCATGTCCACCAGCGCAACGGCGGTTTTCAACGAACAGACCCAGACGCTCGTGCGCGGCCTGCGCCTCACCGCGCTCGCCTGTGCCGTGGCCTGCTCGCTCGCGGCCTGCGGCGGCAGCAGCTATACGCCGCCCAACAACGCGGCCAGCGGGGCGACCGGCACGGGCGGCACCAGCGGCACGGGTGGCGGCACCACGACCGGCTCGACGGGCGGCGGCAGCGGCACGAACTCGGGCGGCGGGGGCTCGACGACATCCAGCGGCACAACCGGGACGAGCGGCGCGCTGACCTCGGTCGCCAAGACCGCCACCGATCTCGGCAACACCATCAGCTCCACGCCCCTACCCGGCGCGAGCGGCGTCACCTCGGGCCTCGGCAGCACGGTCGCGAGCACCGGCGGCGTGGTCAACGCGCTCGCCAACGACCTCGCGGGCGGTGTCGGTCAGACCGGGTCGAGCACGAATCCCGTGGGCGCCACGGTCGCCGGCCTGGGCAGCGTGGTGAGCTCAACGAGCGGTGTCGTCAACGGCCTTTCGTCGACCGTGAGCGGTCTCGGCAGCGGCCCGCTCTCGCCGCTCGCTCCCGTCACGTCGCCGGTGGCGGGCGTACTCGCCACGACGGCGAACACCGTCAACGCGGGCGGCGCGGTCCTTGGCAACGTGCTCTCCTCGGCCCCCGTGCAGCAGGTCACGCAACCCATCAGCACGGCCATCACGCCGATCGTGCTCACCGCCGGTCTCGTCACGCAGCAGGTGGGGACGACCACAGGCCTCGGCGTGCCGCTTTCGGGCGTGCTCGCCAAGCTGGGCGGCGCAGTCTCGACGGCCGGCACGACCCTCGGCAGCGCGGCCAGCGCCGCCACGAACAACCCGCTCGGCGCCGACGTCGGCACGCTCGTCGCCTCGCTCGGCAACACCGTGACGAACGCGGGCGGCCTCGTCAACCCGAACGGGCCTAACGGCGCTGCGCCAATTCCCGGCTTGATCGTGAGCCTGGTCGGCAGCAGCAATTACGCTGTACTAAGCGGTCCACCGACCGGCGCCGCAGCGAGCGGGCCGCTCGGCCCGCTCAAGGCCACGCTCGCCAGCCTCGGCCTCGGCAGTTCGCCGCTCGGCAACCTGCCGGTCGGCTCGCTCACGGGTGTGCTTTCGGGCACGCCGCTCGGAGGCGTGCTGACGAACACGCCGCTCAACAGCATCCTCTCGGCCACCCCGCTCAGCGGCACAATCGCGGGCGTGCCGGTGGTCGGCGCCCTGCTAGCGGGCACGACGACTGGCAGCGCCGGCAGCCCGGCGGCCACGGGCGCGCTCGCCTCGCTCACCTCGCCCACGACCGGTAGCGCCGGCGCCACTGCCCTGCTGCAGCCGGTGACGGCCCTTGTCGGCACGGTCACGGGCACGCTCGGTTCGACGGCGGGCGGCACGTCCGGCACCTCGGGTAGCTCAAGCAGTTCAGGGGGTCTGTTAGGTGGCCTGCTCAAGAAGCTGCCATAGCCGAACGCAAAATCATCGGGCAAGATACGCAACGCGACGACGCGACATTCGGACCGGAAAGTTGCGCGCGCACAGCCTGGCAGGAACGTAGTCGCAAGACCGCAGGAATAAAAACACAGGCGTCAGGGAGCCACAGACCGCCCACGAAGGCGGCACAAAGAGACGGCACGCGTCGGACACAAACAATCAACGACGCGTGCCGCCCGATAAGCTAGAGGGCAGTGAAATGAGAGGCGCAGTTGCAGGATGGGTCATGCTCGCCGCTGCGGGGGCGGCGGCGAGCAGCCTTACGGGGGTTGCAGTCGCGCAGAGCCGGCCGGCGCCGGGCGGAAACCCGCTCGGCGGGAATCCGCTCGACGCGCTGCCGCAGGTCAACGCGCCGCAAAAGGCGCCGAACGTGACCGTGAACGTGCAGCAGCAGACGCCGCAATTGCAGCAGTTGCTCGCCACGCATCTCACGCCCACGACGTTCAAGGTCGAGGGCGTGAAGTCGATCCCGTTCGACGAGGTCGCTCAACGCTTCGCACCCCTTGCGAATCACGACATCACGATCGGCAAGCTGATCGAGACGGCGAACGGCGTGACGAAGCTGTATCAGTCGCGTGGCTATGCGCTCTCGTTCGCGTTCATACCTGCACAGGACTTCGCCAATGGCGTCGTGCGCATCGTGGTCGTGGAGGGCTACGTGGCCGACGTGAAGATCACCGGCAAGCCCGGTGCGCTGGAAGGCAAGATCCGGGCGATCGCGGCGCATATCGTCGATGACCGGCCGCTGCGCACGGCCACGTTCCAGCGCTACATCAACGTGCTCGGCTTGTTGCCCGGCCTCAAGGTCTCGGCCAACGTGCCGCCGCCCAGCAATACCGACGGCGCGACGACGCTCGAACTCGATACGCAGCACAAGTCCGTCGATTTCAGCGCCGGCGTAAACACCAATCAGCCCGGCGTTCAGGGCCTTCTCACCGCCAGCGAAAACGGGCTCACGCCGTTCGGCGAGCAACTGAGCATCTCCGCACTGATGCCAAGGGGTCCTGACCACATCACCTACATTGCGGCACATGCGGCGGTGCCGGTGGGAAGCGACGGCCTCACGGCCAAAGTGGATGCCTCGCACTATCGCGGCAACCCGACCGACAATCCGGGCCTGCCCTCCTATGTCGAACGCACGGTCATCAGCGACAAGCTGACGGGCTCGCTCTCGTATCCGATGCTGCTGAACAACACGCGCAGCCTGATCGGCACGGCGAGCGTCTATGCGACCCACGACGAGGACGACTATCACAACACGATCAACGGCGCCCAGTATGGCGAACGCTCCCAGGTTCGCGTGCTGCAACTGCAGGCCGACTATACCGACGTGCAGCCGGGCCAGGTGCGCAAGGCGAGCTTCAACGTGGCAAAGGCCTTCGACGTGCTCGGCGCGTCGAAGTCGGTAGACACGAACATACCGGGGCTCGTGGTGCAGAACCCCGTCTCGCTGAACTTCGTGCGCACCGACGCCACGGTGTCGCAAACCAACGACTGGCCGCTCGGCTTCGGCACGGCGGTGGCGGCCACGGGCCAATACAGCCCGGTGACGCTGCCCACGTCCGAGGAGATCGCCTTCGGCGCACAGCATTTTGCGCAAGGCTACGAGCCCGGCGAAGCATCGGGCGATTCGGGCTGGGGCTTCTCCTTCGAAGTGAACCATCCGTTCAGGCCCGCCTACATGTGGCTGCAGACGATCACGCCCTATGTCTCGTTCGACATGGCGCGCGTCTATCTGCATGCGGGCACGCCCGCGCCGTCAAGGCTTTCGTCGGCGTCGATCGGCTTCCGGATATCGGACGGCAAGTACTACACGCTCGACCTCTCGGTGGCCAAAGCGCTCGCGGATGCGCCCGTGGAGAGCGCATCGCGCAGTCCGCGCGTCAACGCGACATTCTCGTATCAGTTGAACTGATCTGGACAACCGCGCGCTCGGGCGACTAGAGGCCCTCCTCTCCTACGAACGCCGCGCTTTCGCGTATCCTGCCCTACACCGGCGTGCGCGCTGGCAAGGCGCACGCACGGTCTGCACGATCACGACAATCATCAGTGGAGGACGACACATGAACCGGATCACCGGACGCACCCTTGCATTCGCCGCACGCGCGGCGACCCAGCTCGCGCTGGCGAGCACCCTTTTCGGCGGCGCGATGGCCGCTCATGCACAGAGCGACACACCGGTGGGCGTGTGGCAGACCATCGACGATCACACGGGGCAGCCGAAGGCGCTCGTCCAGATCAGCGACGACGGTAGCGGCGACCTCAGCGGCAAAGTCATCAAGGGGCTCGGTCCGGCTGACAAGCCGGACCGCCGCTGTACCGAATGCACCGACGCACGCAAGGACCAGCTCATTCTCGGCATGACGATTATCGATGGCATGAAAAAGAGCGACGACGGCTGGGACAACGGCCACATTCTCGACCCGGAAAACGGCAAGGTATATCGCTGCAAGATGCATCTGGAAGACGGCGGGCAGAAGCTCGTGGTGCGCGGCTATCTTGGCATCTCGCTGCTGGGCCGCTCGCAGACGTGGGTTCGCCAGCAATGAGCGCCGATCTGGCAGTAGATGGCACTACCAGGCAATTGACCAGGTAATCGGGTGTTTACGGATGTGCGGCTCGAATGTGGGCCAGACAAATGCGAGGGGCGCGGTCCCATCTTGATGGACCGCGCCCCGGCCCATGGACAACATGCTCAGGCCGTCTGGCGATACAGGGCTCGCTGGTAGGAGAAAGGCTGCGCCGCATCGGGCGACGGCGCGAACGGCGAGGTCTTCGGCAGCAACGCGGGCGGCGGGTCGCGACGCGCGAGCTTGTCTGCACGGCTCAGATGCTTGCGCATGCGCATCTCGATCGTGTCGCACAGCGTCACGCCTTCTTCGCCGAACAGTTCCCCCATCACGCGCCTGAGCACGCCGTTATCGTGCCAGGTCTTGAAGCGCCGGTGGCAGGTTTGATACGAAGGGTAGCGGCGCGGCATGGCCGACCACGTAGCGCCGCTGTACATCACCCAGAGCACGCCGTTGAGCACCGCACGCGTGTTGGCCAGCGGCCGCCCGCGCAGCTCGGTGCGCGGGCGCAGTTCAGGCAGCAGCGGCATGACGCGGCGCCATTCTTCCTCGGTAATATCGCGATAGGGGGTCATGGTCCTCTCCTTTGTCCGTAACGTTCCAGACAAACGATAGGGACTTGCCCCAGCGGCGACTATCGGATGAGTCCGAATCTTGAAAAGGCTGCCGCGACGTCTTTTCGCGATGGCGAACGAGACGGAACAGCGCTCAGGTCAGGCTCGTATCGACGATGCGGCGCGGCGTTTCGAGATACTCCTTCGACTGCATCTCGACGATGCGCGAGACCGTGCGCGTAAATTCGTTCGCCATCGGGCCTTCGACATACAACTCTTCGGGTGGCACCGCCGCCGACATCAGCAGCTTCACCTTGTGGTCGTAGAACACGTCGATGAGCCACGTGAAGCGGCGCGCTTCGGACTGCATGCGCGGCGTCATCTGCGGCACGCCGGAAAGGATCACCGCGTGGAAACGGCTCGCCAGCTCCAGATAATCGTTCTGCGAGCGCGGGCCGCCGCACAGCGTCGCGAAATCGAACCAGACCACGCCATCGGCCTTGCGCAAGGCCTTCAGCTCGCGTTTTTCGATATGCAGGATCGGGCTCTCGTCGGGCACCGCCGCGAGCTGCGCGAACGAGTGGCGCAACGCGCGGTCGGCTTCGGCACCGAGCGGCGTGTGATAGACCTCGACCTGGGCGAGCGTGCGCTGCCGGTAGTCGACGCCGGCATCGACGTTCAGGACATCCAATTTTTCCTTGATGAGCTCGATCGCGGGCAGCATGCGGTCGCGGTGCAGGCCGTCGGGGTACAGCAGATCGGGATCGTAGTTGGAAGTCATCACGAACTGCACGCCGTTCTTGAACAACCCATCGAGCAGCCGATAAAGAATCATCGCGTCGGCGATGTCCGAGACATGGAATTCGTCGAAGCAGATCAGGCGATAGCGCTTCGCAATGCGGCGCGCGAGTTCGTCGAGCGGATCGGCCTGACCCTTCAGTTCTTCGAGCTCGCGGTGCACTTCGCGCATGAACTCGTGAAAGTGCAGGCGCGTCTTGCGCTGCAGCGGCACGACCGCATAGAAGCTGTCCATCAGGAAGCTCTTGCCGCGCCCCACGCCGCCCCACATGTAGACGCCGCGCGGCAGGTCCGGGTGAATCAGGAATTTCTTGATCGCATTCGAGCGACGCGACTTGTATTCGACCCATTCGTCGTAGCACCGCTGCAGCCGGTCGATCGCGGCGCGCTGGGCCGTATCGGGCTGGTATCCCCGCTTCTGCAGTTCGTTTTCGTAGTATTCGGTGACGTTCATTTTCTGGGCCGCAAATGAGGAAAGGCGGGGGAGCTAACGCCCACCCGCCTCCGTACGTGATGCTGGTACTGCGAAGCAGGGCAGCCACCAGACAGCGGCCGCCCTGCCCTTGGCGCTTACATGTTCAGCGCGCGCTTGTCGGTGGCGAGCGCGGCTTCGCGCATGACTTCGGACAGCGACGGGTGCGGATGGCAGATGCGGCCGATGTCTTCGGCAGCGGCCTTGAATTCCATCGCCACCACGGCTTCCGCGATCAGGTCCGATGCGTTCGCCGAGATGATGTGCACGCCGAGCAGCTCGTCGGTCTTCGCGTCGGCGATCATCTTCACAAAGCCGTCGGCCTTGTTGATGCCGAGCGCGCGGCCGTTCGCCATGAACGGGAACTGGCCCGTCTTGATGTCGCGGCCTTCGGCCTTGAGCTGCTGTTCCGTCTTGCCGACCCATGCGATTTCCGGCTCGGTGTAGATCACCCACGGAATGCAGTTGTAGTCGATGTGCGGCTTCTGGCCGTCGATGATCTCGGCCACCAGCACGCCTTCGTCTTCGGCCTTGTGCGCGAGCATCGGACCACGCACCACGTCGCCGATCGCGTAGACGTTCGGCAGCGCCGTGCGGCAGTGGTCGTCGATGTCGATGAAGCCGCGCTCGTTGGCCTTCAGACAAATCGCTTCGAGACCGAGGTTGTCGGTGTTCGGCACGCGGCCGACCGAAACGATCAGGCGGTCGGCTTCGAGCACCTGCGCGTTGCCGTCCTTGTCGGTGTAGTTGATGGTGACATTCTTGTCCGTCGCCTTCACTTCACCCACCTTCACGCCAACGTGAATGTCGAGGCCCTGCTTCTTGAAGAGCTTCGCGGCTTCCTTCGACAAAGCCTGGTCGGCGGCGCCGAGGAATTCCGGCAGCGCTTCGAGCACGGTCACTTCCGCGCCCAGACGGCGCCACACCGAGCCCAGTTCCAGACCGATCACGCCGGCGCCGATCACGGCCAGCTTCTTCGGTACCGTGTCGAACGAGAGCGCGCCTTCGTTGTCGGCGACGATCTTGTTGTCGACCGGAATGCCCGGCAGATGGCGCGCCTTCGAGCCCGTCGCGATGATGACGTTCTTCGCCGTCACGACTTCAGTCTCGCCTTCGCCGCTCACTTCGATCTGCACGCCAGCGTCGGTCTTGCCGGTGAACTTGCCGTGGCCCTTGAGCCACGTGATCTTGTTCTTGCGGAACAGGAACTCGATACCCTTCGTCATCTTCTCGACGATGGCTTCCTTGCGGCCCAGCATCTTCGCAACGTCGATGCTCACGTCGCCCACGTTGATGCCGTGGTCGGCCAGGTGGTGCTGCGCGTTCTCGAACTCTTCGGACGAGGCAAGCAGCGCCTTCGACGGAATGCAGCCCACGTTCAGGCAGGTGCCGCCGAGCTTCAGCGTGCCGGCCGGGTTCTTCCACTTCTCGATACACGCAACCGACTTGCCGAGCTGCGCGGCGCGGATCGCCGCGATATAGCCGCCGGGGCCGGCGCCGATCACGACGACGTCAAATTCTTTGGACATGGTCATCCTTTCGATACGTGAGCGCCACGCGCGGACCCCGGCTTCCGGAATCCGCGCGCATGGCACTCAGCGTGAGACTTGATACTTGATGAGATCGGCTTTTACAGGTCGAGCAGCAGACGAGCCGGATCTTCCAGCGCATCCTTCATCGCGACCAGCGACAGGACGGCTTCGCGGCCGTCGATGATGCGGTGGTCGTACGACATCGCGAGGTAGTTCATGGGACGGATCACGATCTGGCCGTTCTCGACCACCGCGCGTTCCTTCGTCGCGTGCACGCCGAGGATCGCCGACTGCGGCGGGTTGATGATCGGGGTCGAGAGCATCGAGCCGAACACGCCGCCGTTCGAGATCGAGAACGTACCGCCCGTCATTTCCTCGATCGAGAGCTTGCCGTCCTTGGCCTTCTGGCCGAATTCGGCGATCTTCTTCTCGATGTCGGCGAGGCTCATCTGGTCGGCGTTGCGCAGGATCGGCACCACCAGACCGCGCGGCGAGCCGACGGCGATACCGATGTCGAAGTAGCCGTGATAGACGATGTCGTTACCGTCGATCGACGCGTTCACGAGCGGGAACTTCT
The DNA here is from genome assembly GCF_054968425.1 of Paraburkholderia sp. AV2. Taxonomy (NCBI): domain Bacteria; kingdom Pseudomonadati; phylum Pseudomonadota; class Betaproteobacteria; order Burkholderiales; family Burkholderiaceae; genus Paraburkholderia; species Paraburkholderia sp. AV2. The sequence continues at coordinate 92,132 of NZ_JBANLK010000002.1, read as the reverse complement.
TCAGCGCGTGAACCGCCGCCTTCACGAAGAACGACATGAAGCCGAGCTTCACGCCATGTTCCTTCTCGAACTTGTCCTTGTACTTGTTGCGCAGATCCATGACCGGCGCCATGTTCACTTCGTTGAACGTCGTGAGGATGGCGTTGGTTTGCTGCGACTCCAGCAGACGCTCGGCGATACGCGCACGCAGACGCGACATCGGCACGCGCTGTTCCGGACGGTCGTTCAGCCAGTTCGCGGCCGATGCCGGCGCGTTGACTTGCGGCAGCGAGGGCTTCGCGGCAGCCGGCTTCGCAGCCGCGGGAGCCGCAGCCGGAGCAGCCTTCGGCGCGCCTGCGCCGAGCACGTCCTGCTTCGTGATGCGGCCGTCGCGACCCGTGCCGCCGACATCCGCGCCCGTGAGACCCTTCTCGGCCATCAGCTTCCCGGCGGCGGGCGAAGCAATCGTGCTGCTCGAAGCCGTTGCGGCGACGGCCGGCGCGGCGACGGCAGCAGCGGCAGGTGCCGCAGCCGGCGCGGCGGCGGGCGCGGCGCCAGCCTTGGCTTCCGTATCGATCTTCGCGATCACCTGATCGGCGACGACGGTGTCGCCGTCGTTGGCGACGATCTCGGCCAGCACGCCGGCCGACGGCGCGGGCACTTCGAGAACAACCTTATCCGTTTCCAGTTCGATGAGGATTTCGTCCTGGGCAACAGCCTCGCCCGGCTTCTTCTTCCACTGGAGCATCGTGGCTTCCGAAACCGACTCCGAAAGCTGCGGGACCTTGACTTCAACAATAGCCATGTGATTTTCCTGAATACGTATCTGTAACGAACCGGGGTCGCGCACCTGAGCGCGGGAAAGCGCGCTTTAACGAGGCACGCTTTCCCGGTTCGATTTGCTCTTTGTGCTTACTTCGCGACCTGCGCGCCTTTCAGGCGGCCGAACGCACCCTCGATCAGCGACTTCTGCTGCTCGTAGTGCTTCGCGTAGTAGCCGACGGCCGGCGAGGCGGAAGCGGGACGGCCGCTGTACGCGAGCTTCTGCCCTTCCTTCATGCCTTCCTTCAGGTGGTGCTCGATGTAGAACCACGGGCCCTGATTCTGCGGCTCGTCCTGCACCCAGACCACTTCCGTCGCGTTGTCGTACTTCTTCAGCTCCGCTTCGAACTGCTTGTGCGCGAACGGATAGAGCTGCTCGACACGGACGATCGCGACGTCGTTCGCCTTCGCTTCGCGGCGATGCGCGATCAGGTCGTAGTAGACACGGCCCGAGCAGGCCAGCACGCGCTTGACCTTCTTCGGATCGATCGACTCGTCCACTTCGCCGATCACCGGCTGGAACGAACCCTTCGCGAGCTCCGAGAGATCCGACACGGCTTCCTTGTGACGCAGCAGCGACTTCGGCGTGAAGACGACGAGCGGCTTGCGGAAAAGGCGAATCATCTGGCGGCGCAGCAGATGGAAGATCTGCGCCGGCGTGGTCGGCTGCACGACCTGCATGTTGTGCTCGGCGCACAGTTGCAGGAAGCGCTCGATACGCGCCGACGAGTGCTCCGGACCCTGGCCTTCATAGCCGTGCGGCAGCAGCATCGTGAGACCCGAAACGCGGCCCCACTTCACTTCGCCCGACGAGATGAACTGGTCGATCACAACCTGCGCGCCGTTCACGAAGTCGCCGAACTGGCCTTCCCACGCGACGAGCGTATTCGGCTCGGCGGTCGAGTAGCCGTATTCGAAACCGAGCACGGCTTCTTCGGACAGCACCGAGTCGATCACCGTGAACTTCGCCTGACCTTCGGCGATGTTCTGCAGCGGGATGTACGTGCCGTCGTTCCAGCGCTCGCGGTTCTGGTCGTGCAGCACCGCATGGCGGTGCGTGAACGTGCCGCGGCCCGAATCCTGGCCGGTCAGGCGGACCGAGTAGCCCGAAGCGACCAGCGAAGCGTACGCGAGGTGCTCGCCCATGCCCCAGTCGAGCTTCGCTTCGCCCTTGCCCATCGCGCGGCGGTCGTTGATGACGCGCTCGACGAGCGGGTGAACCTTGAAGTTCTCCGGGATCGTCGTGATGCGCTCGCCGAGGCGCTTGAGTTCCGCGAGCGGCACGGCCGTGTCGGCGGCATCGGTCCACTTGCGGTTCAGGAACGGCACCCAGTCGACCGCGTACTTGCTCTTGTAGTTCGAGAGCACCGGGTCGATGGTGTGGTTGCCTTCGTCCATCGCGGCGCGGTACGCCTTGACGTAGTTGTCGCCGTCTTCCGCCGTGATCACGCCCTGCTGCACGAGCTTCTCGGCGTACAGCGCACGGGTGCCCGGGTGCTGCGCGATCTTCTTGTACATGAGCGGCTGCGTGACCGCCGGCGTGTCCTGCTCGTTGTGGCCCAGCTTGCGGAAGCAGACGATGTCGACCACGACGTCCTTGTGGAACTGCATGCGGAAGTCGATGGCGATCTGCGTGGCGAGCACGACGGCTTCGGGATCGTCGCCGTTCACGTGCAGCACCGGCGCCTCGATCATCTTGACCACGTCGGTACAGTAGAGCGTCGAGCGCGCATCGCGCGGGTCCGACGTCGTGAAGCCGATCTGGTTGTTGATGACGATGTGCAGCGTGCCGTGCGTGCCGTAACCGCGCGTTTGCGCGAGATTCAGCGTTTCCATCACGACGCCCTGGCCCGCGAAGGCCGCGTCGCCGTGGATCTGCACCGGCAGCACCTGCAGGCCGTCTTCGTCGCCGCGGCGGTCCATACGGGCCTTCGCCGAGCCTTCCACGACCGGGTTGACGATTTCGAGGTGCGACGGGTTGAACGCGAGCGAGAGGTGGACCGGGCCGCCTTCGGTGGCCATGTCCGACGAGAAGCCCTTGTGGTACTTCACGTCGCCGGCCGGCAGGTCGTCCACGTGCTTGCCTTCGAATTCGGCGAAGAGGTCGGCCGGCATCTTGCCGAGCGTGTTGACCAGCACGTTCAGGCGGCCGCGGTGGGCCATGCCGATGATGATTTCCTGCACGCCCGCAGCGCCCGCGTGACGGACGACTTCGTCCATCGAGGCGATAAAGCTTTCGCCGCCTTCGAGCGAGAAGCGCTTCTGGCCGACGTACTTGGTGTGCAGGAAGCGCTCGAGGCCTTCGGCGGCCGTCAGGCGCTGCAGGATGTGCTTCTTCTTGTCAGCGGAAAAGTTCGGGGTCGAGCGGATCGATTCGAGCTTTTCCTTCCACCAGCGCTTCTGCTCCGGGTCGCTGAGGTACATGTATTCGGCGCCGATCGTGCCGCAATACGTGTCGCGCAGCGCCTTGACGATCTCGCGCAGCGACGCGCGCTCGAAACCGAAGTACAGGTTCGTCGCGCTGAACGTCTGGTCCATGTCGGCTTCGGTGAAGTCGTAGAACGCAGGCTCGAGTTCGGGGATGGCCGGGCGCTCGCGGCGCTTCAGCGGATCGAGATTGGCCCATTGCGAGCCGAGGAAGCGGTAGGCGCCAATCAGGGACTGAACGTAAACCTGCTTGCGGGCCGTGGCGAGGTCTTCGCCGCCGCCGCGCGGAATGAAGGCGTTGGCCTTGGCGCGCTGGGCAAACGACTCGACGATGGGGCCGTGGGCCACGTCGCTGTCGGCCGTGCCGGTCGACGACGGCACGTTTTGCAGCGCGTCAAAGTATTCGCGCCACGTATCCGGAACGGATGCAGGGTTGTCAAGATATGCTTCGTATAACTCTTCGACATACGGAGCATTGCCGCCGAACAAATAGGAGTTCAGCTGGAATTGCTTCATCGTTTCCGACATTTACGCTCACCTTTCTTCGAGTTTCTCGAGAAATAGCGGGTTACTCAACCTTCCGCGCCACGGCCTGACCGTTTAGCGGATTGCGAATCAAGTCTGCTTGGAAGGACCTAAAACAGCATCCGCGGAGGATATCACAGAACGGATACTCTCCATAGAATGCAATGTGGCACAACACCACACGCAAACCCTTTCTAGACGGGCTTTTGCGGGGTTTGCAACACTCTCTTCCCGCACCGCAGGACAATGGGTCGGCCCCATGGGCCGCCGCATGCAAAAAGGCCGCCCTGACAGCGGCGGCCTTTTTGTTTACCTCAGTGCATTGCGGTGCGCGAAATCTTCGAACGAGACTTATTCGGCAGCGCCTTCACGGCTTGCGCGGCGGCGCTCGTGCTCCTTCAGGTGACGCTTGCGCAGGCGGATCGATTGCGGCGTCACTTCCACGAGCTCGTCGTCGTCGATGAATTCGACGGCGTATTCGAGCGACATCTGGATCGGCGGGACGAGGCGCACGGCTTCGTCGGTGCCCGAGGCGCGCACGTTGGTGAGCTGCTTGCCCTTGATCGGGTTCACGACGAGGTCGTTGTCGCGGCTGTGAATGCCGATGATCATGCCTTCGTACAACGCGTCGCCCGGCTTCACGAACATGCGGCCGCGATCCTGCAGCTTCCACAGCGCGTAGGCAACGGCGGCGCCGTCGTCCTGCGAGATCAGCACGCCGTTGCGGCGCTCGCCGAGCGAGCCTTCGCGGACCGGACCGTATTCGTCGAACACGTGGCTCATGAGGCCCGTGCCGCGCGTGAGCGTCATGAACTCGCCCTGAAAGCCGATCAGGCCGCGCGCCGGAATCTTGTACTCCAGACGCGTGCGGCCGCGGCTGTCCGAGGCCATGTCGAGCATTTCGCCCTTGCGGCGGCCCAGCTCCTCCATCACGCCGCCCTGGTGGGCGTCTTCGACATCCACCGTCAGGAGTTCGTACGGCTCGTGCTTCACGCCGTCGACTTCGTGCAGCACCACGCGCGGACGCGACACGGCCAGCTCGTAGCCTTCGCGGCGCATGTTTTCGATCAGGATCGTGAGGTGCAGCTCGCCGCGGCCCGACACTTCGAACGTGGTTTCGTCGCCGGTGTCCTTCACGCGCAGCGCGACGTTGTGGTTCAGCTCCTTCGTGAGACGGTCGCGAATCTGGCGGCTCGTCACGAACTTGCCTTCGCGGCCGGCGAGCGGCGACGAGTTCACGAGGAAGTTCATCGTGAGCGTGGGCTCGTCCACCGTGATCATCGGCAGCGCTTCGGGGGTGTCGACCGCGCAGATGGTCGCGCCGATGCCGATGTCTTCAATGCCGTTGATCAGCACGATGTCGCCGGCTTCGGCCGATTCGACCTGCACGCGCTCGAGGCCGCTGAACGACAGCACCTGGTTGATCTTGCGGTTCATCACGTCGCCTTCCGGGCCGAAGCGCAGCGCCACCGGCTGACCCGGCTTGATGCGGCCGCGCTTGATGCGGCCCACGCCGATACGGCCGACGTAGGTCGAGTAGTCGAGCGACGTGATCTGGAGCTGGAGCGGACCTTCCGGGTCGGCGTCGCGCACCGGCACGTGTTCGAGGATCGCCTCGAACAGCGGGCGCATGTCGCCTTCGCGCGCATCGGCGGAGAGCGACGCATAGCCGTTCAGGCCCGAGGCGTAGACCACCGGGAAGTCGAGCTGCTCTTCGGTCGCGCCGAGCTTGTCGAACAGGTCGAAGGTCTGGTTGATCACCCAGTCGATACGGGCGCCCGGACGGTCGATCTTGTTGACGACCACGATCGGCTTCAGACCCAGCGCGAGCGCTTTCTTGGTCACGAAGCGCGTTTGCGGCATCGGGCCTTCCACGGCGTCGACGAGCAGCAGCACCGAGTCGACCATCGAGAGCACGCGCTCCACTTCGCCGCCGAAGTCGGCGTGGCCCGGGGTGTCGACGATGTTGATATGGGTGCCTTCGTACTCGACCGCGCAGTTCTTCGCGAGAATCGTGATCCCGCGCTCTTTTTCGATGTCGTTCGAGTCCATGACGCGTTCGGCGACCTGCTGGTTGTCGCGGAAGGTGCCGGACTGGCGCAGCAGTTGGTCGACGAGCGTGGTCTTGCCGTGGTCGACGTGGGCAATGATGGCGATGTTGCGAAGGGCGCGGGACATAGGAACCTGGCTACACAGTTGAGTGCGCGTCTCTCTCGTGTGTTTCCGTGCTCGCCCGCCACCGATAACCGATAACCGATAGCCGGCAGTACAACCGGCGGTGACAGGGCACGTGAGAAAAGCGCACTTTTGGGAACCTGAAATTATAGCACGCGGGAATGACATACCCCCTGGCTGTCTTGCGCAATGTAACCGGAACACGCGGAACACACGTGCGGGCCGGAATTTTCCCACACGGCTGCGCCCGGATTAAGACCCTGGCCAGCAAAGGTTATTCAGCAAACGGAGAATTGACGCTTGCCGCGTCAACTATCTGCGGCCTATAATCCCTGCCTGATCAACCATTGCAGTCGCAGCCGAATCATGACGGACCCGATCCCCGCGCCGCCCGAAGTGCGCAATTACGACTTCGGCGAAAGCGTTGGCTACCTGATCGCCAGAGTGAGATCGACCATGCTGAACATGGTCAACCAGCGCACCGTGGCGGAACTGGGCGTCACGAGCCAGCAGGCGAGCGTGCTGTTCATGGTGGCGAGCGGCAAGTGCGTGCTCGCCGCCGAGCTCGCACGCGAGTACGGCATCGACGCGAGCGCCGTGACCCGGCTAGTGGATCGCCTCGAAAAGCGCGGCCTGCTCGAACGCGTGCGCAGTTCCGAAGACCGGCGCGCCGTGCGGCTCGCCCTCACGCCCGAAGGCCTGGCTATCGCTGTGCGCATGCCGGCGATCTTCACTAGTATCACGGACAAGCTCATGACCGGGCTCTCGCCGGAAGAAGCCGGATTCCTGAAAAGCATGCTGCGGCGGGTACTCGCTAACAGCTGCGATCCGAGCCAGAATCCGCCGGCGAATTCATGACGGGGCAATCAAATTTGAACGCGTCGCACAAGAAAATAGCTGCATCGTCCAGCATCAACACCACTTCTCACGCATCGAGACGAGCAATGAATTCCGAATCCCTCACCCGGGCGGCTCTGATCCGACCGGCGCCGAGCCGGGCCGCCGCGGCCATGGCGGCGGCGCTCGCGGCGCTGGCGCTCGCGGGATGTGCGAACTACGCCGGCATCAAGAGCGACAAGACGCTGGACCAGCCGCAACAGTTCGAGAGTTCGCAGAGCATCCCGGCGCAAGGCGGCCAGTGGCCGACGCTCGACTGGGCGAACCAGTTCGGCGACCCGCAGTTGCCGAAGCTCATCGACGAGGCGCTCGAAGGCAATCCGACCATCGCGCAAGCGCAGGCGCGCATCGCCAAGGCATCGTCGTACATCGAGACTTCGAAGTCCGCGCTCTTCCCGAAGGTCAACGCGAGCTACTCGTGGAACCGCGAGGTCTTCTCGGCCAATTCGCTCTATCCCCCGCCCTACGGCGGTACCTGGTATAGCGAGAACAACGTGCTCGCAAGCGCTTCGTGGGAGCTCGACCTCTGGGGCAAGAACCGCCAGCGCCTCGCCCAGGCGGTGTCCCAGCAGAAGGCCGCCGAGGCCGACATGCAGCAGGCGCGCATCACGCTCGCGGCGTCGGTCGCGCGCACCTACAACCAGCTCGCGCAGCTCTACGCGCAGCGCGACATCGCCGCGCGCGAGATCGGCAACCGCAAGACCATCGGCACGATCACCAACGGGCGCGTGGCGGCGGGCCTCGACACCAACGTCGAGCGCGAGACCGCGAACGGCAACATCGCGACGAGCCAGGCGAATCTCTCGCAGATCGACGGCCAGATCGAAACCGTGCGCTACCAGCTGGGCGCCCTGCTCGGCAAGGGTCCGGACCGCGGCCTGCAGATCGCGCAGCCGGTGCTCAATCCGCTCGCCGACGTCGCGCTGCCCGACAACCTGCCGGCCGACCTCGTCGCGCGCCGTCCGGATATCGTCGCCGCGCGCTGGCAGGTGGAAGCCGAGATGCACGACGTGAAGGAAGCGAAGGCCGAGTTCTACCCCGACGTGAACCTCGCGGCGGGCTTCGGGTTCGATGCGTTCGGCTGGGGCCGATTCCTCAACGTCGCGAGCCGCCAGGCGCAGCTCGGGCCGGCGGTCCATCTGCCGATCTTCGATGCGGGCGCCCTGCGCGCGCAGTTGAAGAGCCGCTACGCCGACTTCGATCTGGACGTGGCCAACTACAACCAGACGCTCATCGGCGCATTCCAGGACGTCGCGACCCAGGTGTCGTCGATCCGCTCGTCGGACCGCCAGCTCGTCGACGCGCAGCACGCGCTCGACGCCTCCACGAAGGCGTACCAGCTCGCCGTGATCCGCTACAAGGCGGGCCTCTCGGAACAGTTGCAGGTGCTCAGCGCCGACCAGAACCGCCTTGTCGCGGAACAGACGGTGACGGACCTGAAGGCGCAGCGGCGCGACGAGCAGATGGCGCTCATCAAGGCGCTCGGCGGCGGCTTCGACGCAACGGACGCGGGCCTGACGCCGCCGGCCGTTGTCGGCAGCGAGGCGAAGGGCCCGAACGGCGCGCCGTGGAGCGGCACGACGGTGCCCGTGCAGCAGCCGGCAACGGCCGCGGCGAGCGCGACGAACTGACCGCACCAAAGGCGCACTGAGCGCAGCAGAACCACACGGCATCGAACGAACAGCAAGAGAGAACCTGGAGATCACTTCCATGAGCACCCCCCAGCAACCGGCGGCCGCCCCGCAGAACTCGAGCAACAGCAAGCGCAAACGCATGATGACGCTGCTCGTCCTCGTGATCGTGATTGCAGCCATTGCCTACGGCCTCTATTACTTCCTCGTCGCGCGCTTCTCCGAGAGCACCGACGACGCCTACGTGAACGGCAACGTCGTGCAGATCACGCCGCAGGTCACCGGCACGGTGATCGCCGTGAACGCGGACGACACCCAGAACGTCAAGATCGGCGACTCGCTCGTCGAACTCGACCCGGCCGACTCGCGCATCGCGCTGCAGCAGGCCGAGGCAAATCTCGCGCAGACGGTACGCCAGGTGCGCGGCCTCTTCGCCGACGACAGCCAGTACGAAGCACAGGTCGCGCAGCGCCAGTCCGACCTCACGCGCGCCCAGCAGGATCTGCGCCGCCGCATGGAAGTCGCGCAGACGGGCGCCGTCTCGCAGGAAGAAATCTCGCACGCCAACGACGCCGTGAAGAGCGCCGAGGCCGCGCTCGAAGCCGCGCAGCAGCAGCTCGCCGCCAACCGCGCGCTCACGGCGAACACGACCGTCTCGTCGCATCCGAACGTGATGGCCGCGGCCGCGAAGGTGCGCGACGCCTACCTCGCGAACGCGCGCAACACACTGCCGGCGCCGGTGACGGGCTATGTGGCCAAGCGTTCGGTGCAGGTGGGCCAGCGCGTCTCGCCGGGCACGCCGCTGATGTCGGTGGTGCCGCTGAACGCCATCTGGGTGGACGCGAACTTCAAGGAAGTGCAGCTCAAGCACATGCGCATCGGCCAGCCGGTCGAGATGACGGCCGACGTGTACGGCTCGTCCGTGGTCTACCACGGCAAGGTGGTGGGCTTCTCGGCGGGCACCGGCTCGGCGTTCTCGCTCCTGCCCGCGCAGAATGCGACGGGCAACTGGATCAAGGTCGTGCAGCGCCTGCCGGTGCGCGTGTCGCTCGATCCGGCCGATCTGCAGAAGCATCCGCTGCGCATTGGTCTTTCCATGCAGGTCGACGTCGACATCAAGGACGATTCGGGTAGCCAGCTCGGCAACGTGCTGAACACCGTCTATCAGACGAATGTGTTCGAAAAGTACGGCGACGAAGCCGATGCCGAGATCGCTCGCATCATCGCGGAAAACGCGGGCAAGAGCGCAGACAACAGTGCAGACAGCGGCAAGGCGACGGTCTCCTCGGCGAACGCACACACGGCAAAGCCGGCCTCGAAGCTGATGTAACGGTCCCCGCACAACAAGAAGTGAATTAATGGCAGAGCAACAAGGCGCAGTCCACCCGCCGCTGCAAGGCGCGCAACTCGTGATCGGCACCATTGCGGTGTCGCTCGCGGTGTTCATGAACGTGCTCGACACCTCGATCGCCAACGTCTCGATCCCGTCGATCTCCGGCGACCTCGGGGTGTCGTCCGACCAGGGCACGTGGGTCATCACGTCGTTCGCCGTGGCCAATGCGATCTCGGTGCCGCTCACGGGCTGGCTCACCGACCGCATCGGCCAGGTGCGCCTCTTCATGGCGTCGATCATCCTCTTCGTGATCTCGTCGTGGATGTGCGGTCTCGCGCCCACGCTGCCCTTCCTGCTCGCCTCGCGCGTGCTGCAGGGCGCCGTGGCCGGCCCGATGATCCCGCTCTCGCAAACGCTCTTGCTCGCGAGCTATCCGCGCGCGAAGGCCCCTATCGCGCTCTCCATGTGGTCCATGACCACGCTGATCGCGCCGGTGGCGGGCCCCATTCTCGGCGGCTGGATCTCCGACAACATCTCGTGGCCGTGGATCTTCTACGTGAACATCCCGGTGGGGATCGTGGCCGCGTTCGCGACGTGGGCGATCTTCCGCCACCGCGACTCGGTCTTGAAGAAGGCGCCGATCGACGGCGTGGGACTCGCGCTTCTCATCGTCTGGGTGGGCTCGCTGCAGGTCATGCTCGACAAGGGCAAGGACCTCGACTGGTTCTCCTCCACCACGGTCGTCGTGCTCGCGCTCACCGCGATCATCGCGTTCGCGTTCTTCGTGGTGTGGGAGCTGACCGAAAAGCACCCCGTCGTCGATCTCTCGCTCTTCGCGCGGCGCAACTTCACGGGCGGCACGATCGCGCTTTCGATCGGTTACGGCCTCTATTTCGGCAATCTCGTACTGCTGCCGCTGTGGCTGCAGACCGACATCGGCTACACCGCAACCAACGCCGGTCTCGTGATGGCGCCGGTGGGCTTCTTCGCGGTCATGCTCTCGCCGATCACGGGCCGCATCCTGCCGCGCACGGACCCGCGCTACATCGCGACGGCGGCGTTCGTGGTGTTCGCGCTGTGCTTCTGGATGCGCTCGCGCTACACGACGGACGTGGACACCTGGGCGCTCACGGTGCCGACCTTGATCCAGGGCATCGGCATGGCGGGGCTCTTCATTCCGCTCGTTTCGATCACGCTCTCGGGCTTGCCCGGCCACCGGATTCCGGCCGCCTCGGGGCTCTCGAATTTCGTGCGGATCATGTGCGGCGGCATCGGCACGTCGATCTTCGAAACCGCATGGGACCACCGCACGACGTTCCACCATGCGCAGTTGACCGAAGTCGCCACGCCGACCAACCCGATCTTCAACCAGTCGATGCAGCAGATGCAGAACGCGGCTGGGCTCGACACGGCCCAGGCGCACGGGCTCTTCGACCGCCTGCTCTCCCAGCAGGCCGCCCAGCTCGGCGTGAACGACCTCTTCTATATTTCGTCGGTGATCTTCATCGTGCTGATCGCGTTGATCTGGATCACGCGGCCCGAACGCGCAGGCGGCGGGGACGCGGGCGCGGCGGCTTCGGCGGCGCACTGACGGACGTAGCGTGCATTAGTCTGGAAAGTGCGGCGGTGCCGCGGCCGTACGGGCTTAAGCCGCGGCGCCACTCACGACGAGGCGCTCCGGCGCAAGCACCCCATTCGCCGCTTTCGCAACGCCCAGCAGGCGGCCGTCGTCACCGTACACACGCACGCGTGCCGCGTTTTCCCACTGGGTGCGATCTCCCGCGAACTCGTGCAACGGCAAACGCTGGCCATGCGTGAAGCGCCGCGACGCCTCTGCGCACAACGTCACGGCAGGGAAAGTGGAAAGCAGCGCATCGACTGGCTGCAGCCAGGCGTCGCGCGCGGCTTCGTCGGCCGTGGCAAGCGTTTCGAGCGTAACGGCCCGCGCAAGCGTCAGCGCGCCCACACCCGTGCGCCGCAGCATCACGAGATGGGCCCCGCAACCCAGCGCCTCGCCGATATCCTCGGCGAGCGTGCGCACATAAGTGCCTTTGCTGCAGGTCACGCGAAACGTCACGTCAGGCAAGGCACAGGCCGCCATCTCGAGCGCAAGGATCGACACCTGGCGACCCTCGCGCTCGACCACCTGGCCCGCGCGCGCATATTCGTAGAGCGGCTTGCCGTCGCGTTTGAGCGCCGAGTACATGGGCGGCACCTGCACGATGTCGCCGACGAAGCGTGCCATCGCCTCGCGCACGGCCGCCTCGTCGCAACGCACTTCGCGTGTGGCGATCGCTTCGCCCTCGGCGTCGCCCGTCGCCGTCCGAATGCCGAGCCGCATCGTCGCTTCGTAGGTCTTGTCGGCGTCGAGCAAGTCCTGCGAGAACTTGGTGGCTTCGCCGAAGCACAGCGGCAGCAGGCCCGAAGCGAGCGGATCGAGCGTGCCGGTATGGCCCGCCTTCTTCACGCGAAAGAGACGTTTCGCGCGGATCAGCGCGTCGTTGCTGGAAAGACCGAGCGGCTTGTCGAGCAGCAGCACGCCGTCGAGCAGGCGTCGCGGCAGCCTGGGCGCCGCCGCCTTGGGCTGCGCCGGATTGGAGGATGCAGTCATGCGCGGGCGCTTACTCGTCCTTGGCGCGCGTCGAATTGGCCTCGTCGATGAGGCGCGACATTTCGACGGCACGCTCGACCGTCTTGTCGTAATGGAAGTGCAGCGTCGGCACGGTATGGATGTGCAGACGCTTGAAAAGCAGATTGTGCAGATGGCCCGCCGCGTGGTTGAGCGCTTCCTGGGTTGCCTGCGGATCGCCCGTGAGCGTCGTGAAGTACACCTTGGCATGCGCGTAATCCGGCGTCAGCTCGACGCTCTGGATCGTCACGAGTCCGATGCGCGGGTCCTTCACCTCGCGCGACACGAGCTCGGACAGATCGCGCTGGATCTGGTCCGCGATCTGCACGTTGCGATTCGGAGAGGCACGTCTTTTGGTCATGATTTATCCACCCTCTTGCAAAAACAAACGGGCGGGGCTGGCCAGCGCCCGCCCCGCCCGCACTGCGTAGCGCCTGAAAGTTACAGGGTACGCGCGACTTCGGTGATCTCGAACACCTCGAACTGATCGCCTTCGACGATGTCGTTGAAGTTCTTGATCGACATACCGCACTCGAAGCCCTGCTTGACTTCCTTGACGTCGTCCTTGAAGCGCTTGAGCGAATCGAGTTCGCCAGTGTGGATGACCACGTTGTTGCGCAGCACGCGCACCGACGAAGAACGCTTGACGATACCGTCCGTGACCATACAGCCGGCCACCGCGCCAACCTTCGGCACCTTGAATACCTGGCGCACCTCGACCATGCCGGTGATGACTTCGCGCTTTTCCGGCGCGAGCATGCCCGACATCGCCGCCTTCACCTCATCCACGGCGTCGTAGATGATGTTGTAGTAGCGGATATCCACACCGTTGGCCTCGGCCAGCTTGCGCGCCTGCGCATCGGCGCGCGTGTTGAAGCCGATGATGACCGCCTTCGATGCCGTCGCGAGGTTGACGTCGTTTTCGCTGATGCCGCCCACCGCGCCGTGCACGATCTGCACGCGCACTTCGCTGGTCGAGAGCTTGAGGAGCGCGTGAACCAGCGCTTCCTGCGAGCCCTGCACGTCGGCCTTGACGATGAGCGGCAGGTTCTGCACTTCGCCTTCGCCCATCTGCTCGAGCATGTTTTCGAGCTTCGCGGCCTGCTGCTTCGCAAGCTTGACGTCGCGGAACTTGCCTTGACGGAACAGCGCGATTTCGCGCGCCTTGCGTTCGTCGGGCAGCACGATGACTTCTTCGCCCGCCGCCGGCACTTCCGACAGACCCTGGATTTCGACCGGAATCGACGGACCCGCTTCCTTCGTCGGCTTGCCCGTCTCGTCGAGCATCGCACGCACGCGGCCATAGGCGCTGCCCGCGAGCACGACGTCGCCGCGGTTCAGCGTACCCGACTGCACGAGGACGGTTGCGACCGGACCCTTACCCTTGTCGAGCTTCGCTTCGATCACGAGACCCTTCGCAGGGGCCACGATCGGCGCCGTCAGTTCGAGCACTTCAGCCTGGAGCAGCACGTTCTCGAGCAGGTCGTCGATACCCGAACCCGTCTTCGCGGAAACCGGCACGAACGGCGAATCGCCGCCGTACTCTTCCGGCACCACGCCTTCCGCAACGAGCTCCTGCTTCACGCGCTCGAGGTTCGCGTCCGGCTTGTCGATCTTGTTGATCGCCACGACGAGCGGCACGCCGCCCGCCTTCGCGTGGGCAATCGCTTCCTTCGTCTGCGGCATCACGCCGTCGTCGGCCGCGACCACGAGAATCACGATGTCGGTCGCCTTCGCACCGCGCGCACGCATGGCCGTGAAGGCCTCGTGACCCGGCGTGTCGAGGAACGTGATGACGCCACGCGGCGTTTCGACGTGGTAAGCGCCGATGTGCTGCGTAATGCCGCCCGCTTCGCCCGCCGCAACCTTCGCGCGGCGGATGTAGTCGAGGAGCGACGTCTTGCCGTGGTCGACGTGACCCATGACGGTGACGACCGGCGGACGCGGCAGTTGCTCGGCGTCCGTCGCGGCTTCCTGACCTTCGACCAGCAGCGCTTCCGGATCGTCGAGCTTCGCGGCAACCGCATGGTGGCCGAGTTCCTCGACGATGATCATCGCCGTTTCCTGGTCGAGCATCTGGTTGATGGTGACCATCTGGCCCATCTTCATCATCACCTTGATGACTTCCGAAGCCTTCACGGACATCTTGTGCGCGAGATCGGCCACCGTGATAGTTTCCGGCACGTGCACTTCACGCACGATCGGCTCGGTCGGCGCCTGGAAGCTCGATGCGCTGTCCTGGTGCTTGCCGCGGCCCTTCGGACCGCCGCGCCAGCCGCGGTCGACGCCGCCGGACGAATCGCCACGCGTTTTGATGCCGCGACGCTTCGCGGCATCGTCCTGCCAGCCGCCCTTGCCGGCGCCCGGCTTCTTGTTGCGGTCGGCGGCGCCCGGTGCGCCCGCATTCGCGTTCGCAGCCGGAGCACCGGCCGCCGCGGCCGGACGCTTCGCCGCAGCGCCCGCGCCACCTGAGCCCCCCCCAGCCGGACGTGCCGGCGCGCCTTCGGGGCGGGCCGGCTTGTGCAGCGTACCTTTCGCTTCGGCGGGCTTGGGCGGCTCCACGGGCTTGGGCGGCTCGGGTGCCTTCACCTGCGCCTTGCGCGGCGTGTTCATCATCTCGCGAATCGCGCGCGCTTCGGCTTCCGCCGCCGCGCGGCGACGAGCGATTTCTTCCTGTTCCTTCTGAGCCTTCTCGGCAGCTTCGCGCGCGGCAACCTCGGCCTTCTGGGCGGCTTCGCGCTGCGCTGCACGCTCGGCGGCAGCGCGTTGTTCTTCCTGCTCGTCGGGCTGCTTCACCTGTGCCTCGGCAGCAGCGGCGCGCTGCGCCTGAACCGCCTGGTCGGCCAGCTCGCGCGCAGCGGCTTCGGCCACCACCTTCTTCTTCGCGGCTTCTTCCTCGGCGCGGCGGCGGTCGGCTTCGGCGGCCTCTTCGCGTGCGCGGCGCTCGGCCTCTTCACGCGCGAGCCGCTCCTGGCGCTCCTTCAGCTCCTGAGCCTGGCGCTCGAGCAACTCGGCCTCGCGGCGCGCTTCTTCCTCGCGGCGCTGCAGCTCCGCCTCTTCGGCGGCAGCGGCTGCGTCGGCTGCATGATTCGATGTCTCCGCCTGATCGGCGGACTCGTCGCGGCGGACGAAAGTGCGCTTCTTGCGCACCTCGACCTGAATGGTACGAGCCTTACCCGTCGAATCGGACTGCTTGATCTCCGACGTATGCCGTTTCGTCAGCGTGATCTTGCGCTTGTCTGCATCAGTCGAGCCGTGAGACTTGCGCAAGTGGTCGAGCAGACGCGCCTTGTCCGTTTCGGACAAGGAGTCGGCTTCGCTCGCTTTAGTGACGCCCGCCGCCTGGAGTTGCTCCAGCAGCACGCCTGCAGGCATCTTCAGTTCCGCGGCAAATTGGGCTACGTTGTTACTCGCCATTCATTCCTCTTAATGCAAGGAGCGGTTCCTTGCGGTTGACATCGGTTCATGCGGCCCCGGCACGCGCTCGAAGGCGGTGCCGGCCGCGATAGGTTCAGTGGGTCATGGTCGGTTCCTGCTCGTTCGCCACCGGCTTCGCACCTGTTGCCAGGTTACTGAAACCAGTGTTCACGTGCCTTCATGATCAACGCTTTCGCGGTGTCTTCTTCCATCCCCGTCATTTCGGTGAGCTCGTCCACGGCCAGCTCGGCAAGCTCGTCGCGGGTATGAATCTCGTGCTGCGCCAGCTTCGCAAGCAGGTCAGCGTCGATGCCGTCCAGGCTCTTCAAGTCCAGCGCGGCGTTTTCCACCTTCTCTTCGTTGGCGATGGCCTGGGTGAGCAGCGCATCGCGTGCGCGGTTGCGCAGCTCGTGCACGGTGTCCTCGTCGAACGCCTCGATCTCGAGCATTTCGTTGAGCGGCACGTAGGCGATCTCTTCGAGGCTCGTGAAGCCTTCGTCGATGAGGATGTCGGCGACTTCTTCGTCAACGTCGAGACGCGCCATGAACAGGTCGCGCAGCACGGTGCGCTCCTGATTCTGCTTCTGCGCACTTTCGTCCGGCGTCATGATGTTGATCTGCCAGCCGGTGAGTTCGCCGGCGAGACGCACGTTCTGGCCGCTGCGGCCAATGGCGACGGCAAGCTCGCCTTCGTCGACGACAACGTCCATCGCGTGCTTTTCCTCGTCGACGACGATGGACTGCACGGCTGCCGGCGCGAGCGCGCCGATCACGAACTGGGCGGGGTCTTCCGACCATAGCACGATGTCTACGTTTTCGCCACCGAGCTCGTTGCGCACGGCCTGCACGCGCGAACCGCGGATGCCGACGCAGGTGCCGATCGGATCGATGCGCTTGTCGTAGGCCACGACGCCGATCTTGGCGCGCACGCCCGGATCGCGCGCAGCGGCCTTGATCTCGAGAAGGCCCTGCTCGATCTCCGGCACTTCCATTTCGAAGAGCTTCATGAGGAACTCGGGCGCCGTGCGCGAGAGCTCGATCTGCGGGCCGCGCGCGGTGCGGTCGACCTTGCCGATCCAGGCGCGCACGCGGTCGCCCACGCGCAGGTTTTCCTTCGGAATCAGTTGGTCGCGGCGCAGGAGTGCTTCGACACGGCCCGACTCGACGATGAAGTTGCCCTTGTCCATGCGCTTGACCGTGCCGGTCATGATGCTTTCGCCGCGCTCGAGGAAATCGTTGAGGATCTGCTCGCGCTCGGCGTCGCGCACCTTCTGCAGGATCACCTGCTTGGCGGCCTGCGCGCCGATGCGGCCGAACTCGACCGAAGGCACCGGCTGCTCGATGAAGTCGTCGATCTGCGCGTCGGGCTTCTGCTCGCGCGCTTCGAACAGCAGGATCTCCTGATCCGGCTCCTGCAGGCCCGCTTCGTCGGGCACGACGCGCCAGCGGCGGAACGTCTCGTGCTCGCCGCTTTCGCGGTCGATCTGCACGCGGATGTCCGCATCTTCGTCGAAGAGTTTCTTGGAGGCGGACGCCAGCGCCGCTTCAAGGGCGGCAAACACCACGTCCTTGTCGACATTCTTCTCGCGTGCCAGCGCGTCCACCAGCATCAACACTTCGCGACTCATTGTTTGCGGCTCCTAAAGTCAACTTTGGGGATAAGGCGTGCCTTGTCGATGTCCGCGAGCGTGAAATCCAGCATCGCGGGCCCTGCCTTCCCTTCGAATTCCAGACCGATGGTCTCGCCTTCGGGCGCATGCACGATGCCCCGGTACGATTTCCGTCCGTCCAATGGCTTTTTCAACGTGATAACCGCCTCGCTGCCTGCGAAGCGTTCGAAGTCCGCCAGCTTCTTCAGCGGACGGTCGAGACCGGGCGACGAAACCTCGAGCCGCTCGTAGTCGATGTTCTCGACGGTCAGAACGTGCTGCAGCTGACGCGTGACCTTCTCGCAATCCTCGATCGCGATCCCCGCGGGCTGATCGATATAGATCGTCAGCATGCCGCGCCCGGTGCGCTCGAGATCGACCAGCTCGTAACCGAGCCCGGTGACCGTGGTTTCAATCAGTTCCGTCAGTTGCACTATGCCTACTCCAGATATTCGCGCAGCAGGCCAGCAACTTCCCGAGATTCCGCTCGGTCGTCCGGTTTCATTCCGGTTCGCGGGCCGCGCGCCAGGTGAGCGCGCGCTCTTGCACATTGCCTGCTCCCCGGATGACGCACCCTGCATGGCCCGCCGCTTCCCTTTACAACTGCGCACGCCTTTACATTGCTCTTGCGTTCACCGTTGTACCCTCAAGCGGCCGGACCAAAAAAAAATGGGCGAAACGCCCATCTTCTTTTATAGCCAGGTGGTCGGACCTGGAGCGCAAATCAAAGCCGCACGCCCAGCGACTTCGAGATTGTAGCCTTTTTTTGACATCAACGCAAACCGGACGGCGCTAAATGCCTGTCCGGAAAGGGCTTGCGGGATTTGCGCACGCTTTTGCAAAGCTTCGTCAGCCCCTTGCAGGAGGATGCCGACGAACCGCCTTGCCGCGCTTAGTGACCGCGCGTGCGGTTGCGCGGTGCGCCGCGTTGTCCGCCACGGCTGTTGCCGCCCGGAGCGCAGTTGCCGCTGGCATTGGGATTGGCGCTGCGATTGCCATTGCCATTACCGTTGCCGCCCGGACCGCGGCGATTGCCGCTGGCCTGCCCGCCCGCACGCTTGCCGGCGCCCGGAGCCCGGTTGCCGTCGACATCGCGGCCGGGACCGGGACGATTGCCGTTGCGCCCGCCACCCGCTGCGCCGCCAAAACCCGCGCCGAAGCCACCCGTGCCGCCCGACGCCCCGCCGCCGAAGCCACCGGCAGCGCCGCGCCGCCCCTGGCGCGGTTGGGCCATCGCGCCGTGCGAGCTCAGCACCGGTTCGCGGTTGATGAAGCCCATGGAGGTCTGCATCGGGTCCGGCTGACGGCGTTCCTGGGCGTTGCCGCCACGGCCGCCCTTCTCCTCGGCCGGCGCCTTGAGCCCGACCGCGGCCATGAGGCTCCGAACCTGATTGTCGTCGAGCTCCTCCCAGCGGCCGCGCTTGAGGCCCTTCGGCAGCGCGATCGGACCGTGGCGCGTGCGGATCAGGCGGCTCACCATCAGGCCGACCGCCTCGAACATGCGGCGCACTTCGCGGTTGCGGCCTTCGGCCAGCGCGACGTGATACCAGTGATTCGTGCCCTCGCCACCGCCGTCGCGGATGCGCAGGAAGTTCGCCGGGCCGTCGTCGAGCTCGATGCCCTTGAGCAGCTTCTGGCGATTCCCCTCCGTCAGCTCCCCGACCACACGCACGGCGTACTCGCGCTCCACGCTATAGCGCGGGTGCATGAAACGATTGGTCAGATCGCCCGAGGTAGTCAGCATCAGCAGCCCCTCGGTATTGAAGTCGAGACGGCCGACCGCGAGCCATTTCGCCGTCTTCATGGGCGGCAGACGGTCGAACACCGAGGCGCGGCCTTCCGGATCGGCATGGCTCACGATCTCGCCGGTCGGCTTGTGATAGAGCAGCACGCGCGGCGGCTTGTTCGGCAGCTTGCGCTTGATCGGCTTGCCGTTCACGCGGACCTGGTCGGTCGGCAGGATGCGCTGGCCGATGTGCGCCGGCTCGCCGTTCACCGAAACGCGTCCCGCAATGATCAGCTCTTCCATATCGCGGCGCGAGCCCATGCCTGCGTCGGCGAGCACCTTGTGCAGCTTCGGCGCGTCGTCGTCGGGGCTCAACACGCGCTTTTGCTGCACGCGGCCGCGACGCAGCATCGGCGCGCGCACGCCCGAGCCCGCCGCGCCGTTGTCGGCGTCGAAAGCCGGCGACGTCACGTACAGGAACAGATCGTCCTGCGCGCTCTCGCCGGCGGCGGCCGTCGACTGCTGCGCTCGCGGCTGGCCTTTATGACCCTGCCCCTGCTGACCCTGGCCTTGATTCGGGTTCTTCTGGCGCTTGCCGGCGGGCTTCGCCGCCGCGGCTTCGCCCTGGGCGCCGGACGCGCCCGCGTCCTTGCGGCGGCCCGGCTTCTTCGGAGCACCTTCCCGGCGCGGTGCCGGCGCGGCGTTCTCGCCGTCCTGCGTGTCTTCGGCGGCGGCGCCCGGCTCGTCGGTGGCCTTGGCCTTCGCACCCGCGCGGCGGCGCGCGATCAGGCTGCGCGGCCCGCGACGCAAACCGCGGCGCGGACGGTCCTCGCCTTCGCCGCTACCGGGCGCGCCCTCGGGAACGTCGCCGGCTTCGCGGGAACGCGGTTCGTCGGCCTGCGCGGATGCCGCGCGGCGCGAGGATTCGGACGCGTCGGTCGAATCGGTATCGTGGATATCAGTCAAAACAACCTCAAAATGTCAGGTTGCGCGCCCCCTTGCAAGGCGCGTCAGTGTGTTCGTTACGCCAGACGCCGCGGCGAGCGGCTCCGACGTCAGTCCCGCCGTTGGGACGGGGTCGTCCTGTGCCGCGTCGCGGCTGTCGTGTCCGGTTCAGTCGTCGCCTTCGGGCGCAGCGACCGGATACGGCCAATACGCCTTTGGATGAGCGGGCTCGCTCTGCCCGGCGCGAGGTGCTTCCTCGCGTCGTTCGTGTTGGGGTTCGGCGCCTGCGACGTTGGTGTCGCGTGCGTCGTCGTCCTGGGCGGCTGCCGTCCTGTCTGACTCGTTGCCTTCATCGGCCTCGGGTTCGACCGTGGTGGCAGCGGCCTGGGCGGTTTCTTCGGCTTGCGCCGCGTCCTGCTCGCCGGATACGCCCGGTTCAGCGGCCTCCCCGGTTTCCTGCGCCTCATGAACCGCTTCGCGCGGTTCATGCTCCGCCGCATCCGGCGCGCCTGCGTCGAGCGCCGGCTCTAACGATTCCAACGGTTCCGCCGGTTCAATAGCGCCAGTTTCGGTTTCAACGGCCTCGGCCGCGTCCGTGCGGACCGGCTCCGTGGCCTCGTCTCCCGCTTGCGCAGCAAGCAGTTGGGCCACCTCGCTGTCCGGAAACTCGATGGCATGCTGCGCGAGCAACTGCTCGCCCATCTGCGCCGAAGGGTCGTCGAGCGGCGGCAGCTCGTCGAGCGACTTCAGCCCGAGGTCGTCGAGAAACTGCCGCGTCGTCGCATAAAGCGCCGGACGGCCCGGCACGTCGCGATGCCCGATCACCTCGATCCAGCTGCGGTCCTCGAGCTGCTTGACGACCTGCGTATTGACCGTCACGCCGCGAATTTCCTCGATGTCGCCACGCGTGACCGGCTGCCGGTACGCGATGATCGCGAGCGTTTCGAGCACCGCGCGCGAATAGCGCGGCGGCTTTTCGGGATGCAGGCGGTCGAGGTAAGTCCGCATGGCGGGCTTGCTCTGAAAGCGCCAGCCGGACGCGAGGCCCACCAGCTCCACGCCGCGCCCCGACCATTCCTGTTTCAAGTCTTCGAGCAGGTGGCGGACCGTGTCGGCCGAAATGTCATCGGAGAACAGCTTGCGCAGATCGCCGACCTTCAGCGGCTCCTGCGTGCAGATCAATGCAGTCTCGAGGACGATCTTCGCCTCTTGGGTATTCATGCAGCCAGGTCAGACCTTAAGTAAGGTAAATCAGGTTCAAGGAACCGGATCAGACAGACGAAAGACGATATGGAACTGGAGACGCGCTCGCCCGATTCTGATCGGTCATATTGATGGGAGCACGCACCGGGGGGCCGCAATACAGGCAATCGAGCCAGACCCAGCCGGACGGAGCAGCGAAGTTCCCGCAGGGAACCGCTAGACTGAGCGCCATATTACGCAAAAACGGCGGGTGCGTAAAGACGCCTTTCCATCGCTCACCGTCCGCCGATGCGCCGTGCATTACGTGCGTTCAACGCGCCGTCCGCGCCTCCAGATAGCCGGCGAGACGCGCCACGCCCTCGTCGAGCCTCGCCGGATCGCACGCATAGCACCAGCGCACGAAACCTTCGCCTTCGGGGCCGAAGGCGCTGCCGGGCGCGAGCCCGAGACCCGCGTCGCGTACGAGCGCCTTGCACAGATCGAGGCTCGGCTGCGCGCCGGCCAGCCGGAAAAACAGGTACATCGCGCCATGCGGGATCTTCACGTCCACGCCCGGCAGCCGCGCGAGCGCGGCCGCGAGATGATCGCGCGACGCGCGCAGGTCCGCGACCAGAGCGCGCGTGAAAGGCTCGCCGTGCTCGAGCGCGGCGATACCCGCTTGCTGGACGAACGACGGCGCGCACGAGGTGTTGTATTCGACCAGTTTGCCGAGATCGTCCATCAGCCCATGGGGCACGACCATCCAGCCGAGGCGCCAGCCCGTCATGAGCCAGGCCTTGGAGAAAGAATTCACGCAGATCAGACGCTCGTCGCGCGATGCGATATCGAGAAACGAGGGAGCGGTCCGTCCGCCAGCCTCGCCCTCGCTTTCGTAGTACAAACGTTCGTACACTTCGTCGGCGACGATCCAGATGCCGTGACGGCGGCAATGATCGAGCACGGCGCGCTGCTCTTCGCGCGTCATCACCCAGCCCGTCGGATTGTTCGGCGAGTTGATCATCAGGAGCTTCGTGTCCGGCGTGAGCGCGGCGAGCAGGCGGTCGAGATCGAGCACCCAGCCGCGCTCGCCGTAAACGAGCGAAACGGTCTCGACCGAGGCGCCGAGTATCTTCGGGATCTCGACGAGATTGGGCCACAGCGGCGTCACGGCCACGGCGCGCTCGCCCGCTCCCGTCACGAGCTGCGCGGCGAGCATCAGCGCGTTCACCCCCGCGCTGGTTACCGCGATGTTCTCCGCCGGCGTCACGCCGTGCAAGCCGCTCACGTAGCGCGAGAGCGCCTCGCGCAGCGGCGCGATACCGAGGTTATGCGTATAGAACGTATCGCCGCGACCCAGCGCCTCGGCAGCGGCCTCGCGGATGAAAGGCGGCGTCACGCGGTCGGACTCGCCGAACCAGAACGGCAACACGTCCGGCACGCCAAAGCCCGCATTCGCCACCTCGCGGATCTGCGACGAGCGCAACGCACGCACGGCCTCGCGGGCGCTGGCGAGGTCGGGCCGGTTCGGCGTGGGGTGGCTGGACGAAATGGGGGCGGCGTGGCTCATCGCGAATTAGGCAAACGGGTAAAAGACACAGTGTAGCGCGCACGCCACAGACACGATGGCGAGCCCCGCATCCGACACACCGCTCTAGTTATGGCGCTAACCCAGCGTCTCCGGGCGGCCGCCGATCTGCCTGATCAGCGCCCAGACGGCCTCGGCGGCCGGCGAAAGCGAGCGGTCGCGCCGCCGCACGAGCTCGACGGTTCGCTCCGCGCGCGGCACGAGCGCGCGGGCAACGAGCGACGAGCCCGCGGGCACGGGCAGCGCCAGCCACGGCAGCACGCTGATGCCGACGCCCGCCTCGACGAGGCCGAACACGGTCGCCGGATGCCCCAGTTCCTGCACCACCAAGGCGCGCACGCCCTGCTCGCCCATCACGGCATCGATCAGCGGACGGCTGCCCGACGCGTAGTCGAGCATCACGAGCCGTTCGCCGTCGAGCTCGCGCCAGCCGACCCGATCGCGCCCCGCGAGCGCGTGGTCGCCGCGCACGACCACGCAGAACGAATCGGTCGTGAGCTTTTCGGTGTCGAGGTCCTCCGCCGCGAACGGCCCGATGATCACGCCGAAATCGACCTCGCCCGAGCGCACCTTGCGCACCACGTCGCTTTGCACGTCGTCGCGCAGTCCGAGCGTGACATAGGGAAACTGCCGTGAGCATCCGGCGACCACCTCGGGCATCAGGCGGCACGCCACCGTCGGGCTCGCCGCGACCACCACGCGCCCGCGCCGCTGCTCGCCGATCTCGCGAATCTCGCGCAACGCGTCGTCGAGGTCCCCAATAAGACGGGGAATCGTCGCGATCAGATTGGCGCCGACGTCGGTCAACTGCACCTCGCGCGTCGTCCGGTCCACCAGCTTGACGCCGATCTCCGCCTCGAGCTCGCGCACGCAGCGGCTCACCGCCGACTGGGTCAGCCCGATTTCGTCGCCGGCGCGACTGAAGCTCTGCAACCGCGCCACTTCGATAAAGACCCGCAACTGCCGTAGCGTCACATTCATCGGTCCAATTCATCAATCATGGTTTTTCATGCAATTTTATATCAGCGCCTTTGTGCGTGGCCAGATGGGCGCTGCATCGCCGAAACGGGCCGCGGCGATTATTCGCCGCAATGCAGCAATACGGCGCAAACGCACGCCTGGCGAGCCAATTTGCACAAGATTGGTGATTGTCCCGATATCCCCTCTATGCGATTTCGAGTCGAATACGCCCCTGGCAAGCACCCGCGCGGGCCTGATGCCACGCGGCTCCGAGACGAAAGCGTACGAATTGGCACGCTTCTCGCATAAGGGCATGCACAGGATCGACGGACGGACTGGAAACCACAATCATCCAGCCCGCCTCGAGGTCCCGCCTGGTACCCCGCCCTCCGGACGGGCGTACATGAAGAGTGCGCAGCGCGGGGCAGCGCACCGGAGATAGCTTCGCTGAGGTGAATGACATGATGCTGTTCGACGATTTGAGAGATAACGAATGGGCGCTGGTCGAGGCGTTGTTCTGCGCGGAACCCGCGCGGAGCGAACGGCGCGGACGGCCTCGCGTCGAAGCGCGTGCGGTGGTCAACGCGGTACTGTGGGTACTCTCGACAGGCGAAGGCTGGTCCAAGCTGCCGGGCCGCTATCCGTCACCGCCCACTTGCCGCCGCCGTTTCGACGAGTGGCAGGCTGACGGCACCCTCGCCGAGATCGTGAAACGCCTGAGCACGAACGGCCGCGAGATTTCGCTGCGCGGTCGCATTGGCGCGACGGCCACCAAGCCGCCCGCACCGCCGAGCCGCGATCGCCTGCGCGGCGCGTTCTGGACCAATCCGGAGTCGTGGCGCGCACCGGTCACGCCGGTCAAGATGGCCTGAGCGTCGGCTTTCCGCTTTCTCCCGCCGGGCGCCTCGCGCGCCCGGCCACGCCGGACACCTTCGCGAGCGCGCCAGCGCCGCCCGCATGAGCCGGCCTCTTCTTCCCGGATTGGCGATAGCCCAGGCAGGGGAAACATCTCCTTACCAACATTTACACCCTGCTTTCGCGGCCGACGCTAGGGTAGACCCATGTCTACAAACGTCGAGAACCCGTATTGACGGGAAGCCGCCATGAAATCCATGACTCTGCTCGTTCGGGGCAGCATGGGTTCGCTCACCGCCCTCGCCCTGATTGCCGCACTCTCCTGTGGCGTCACCGCCGCTCAGCCGCCGCAACATAACGCCGACGGCGGGAACCTGCCCCACGCTGGCGCCCGGCCGCCCGATCGCGCGCCCCGCCCAGGCGGAGCCAATCCCGCTGTGCCGCGCGGCGATCTACGCGCCGACATCACCGACAACGCCCGCCAGCGCGCCATGCCGCCGCGCGAAGCCATGCCCGCGTCGCCACGCCGTTGAGAGGTCGCAAGCACGCCTGCGCCTCGCGCCCTGGACGTAAACCCTCACGCGCACACCGATGCTTTACGGGAACCCCTGCGCGTCGCGCCGGTCTACCTAATGCCATCAAGCACAGCGTGGCAGCAGTAATTCCGGTAAGCCCGTATCGTCCGATACGGGCTTTTTTTTGATGTCGAGCGACCCGAAGCAGTCCGGAACGGACAGAGGCGCCGAGCCGGCGCCCTGGCCGCGCCGTGAACCTATTGGCGCGCGGGTACGTCCGACTCGGAAACGCTGCCTTGGGCCGCATAGCTGGCGATGCGATGATCGGCCCAGTGGAGCGAGCGCTCGTCGCGCGCGAGACGCGCGAATTCGGCACGCCCGAGGTCGGTGAGCACCGCGATGTCGACGGGCGCGTGAAACCCGGGCGCGGGCGCCACCGTGCGTTGCCGCACCGTCTCCATCAGCCCAAGCCCGCGCAGATATTGAAAAACTTCGGGACGTCGCGCCCAGGGGACCTGCCGATACTGCACCCGCCGCAACGCTTCGAGTACTGCTTCGTTGGAATACGTGGCCATCTCACTTCTTTCTTAAAATGCGACCTTCCAGAGAGGCCGCTGCGCTCAGTCACAAAGCGGTAAGCCTGCTTCGGCTAGCCGTCGATGCGCATTCGCTGTCAGTCGGAAGCAGGCAGAAACTGCGAGCTTGTCCGGGCCCCGTGAAGGCGCGATGAGCGCCTTCGGAACGACTGCGCGGCGCCACGCTCGCAACGCATGTGCGCAGATGCTTTATCCCCGAAATCATACGTTACCTCATTCAAATTGATTCTATTCGTTTTCCTCGCGGCTTTTCTTGCGCTGTTCGTCTTATGCTGCCGGGCTCGCGTGATCGTCGCCGCCGGCGCGATCGTCTTTTTCTGGCTGCTCGCCTCCGGCTGGCTGACGGGCCCGCTGCTCGATCTCGCCCAGCCCGCAGCGTATCGCACCCCCTACGATCCGGCGAAGCCCTTGCCCCGGCCCTTCGGGGCGCACACGGCCATTGTCGTGCTTGGCGGCGGCACGCATGTGAACGACGCAGGCGTCCTCGTGCCGCCGCAGGACGTTTACCCGCGGCTCGCGACCGCTGCGTCGCTCTACGCGCGATGCCGCGCGGCGGGCGGCATTTGCCGGGTGATCGTGAGCGGCGGCAACCCCCAGCATCACGCTGCCACCGAAGCCGACACGTATGCGCCGTATCTGTTGCGCGCCGGCGTCGCGCGCAGCGACCTCGTGCTGGAAAACGCCAGTCTGACGACGTGGCAGAACGCGCGCAACGTAACGCGCCTGCTCCAGACCTGGCCCGATGCGGCCGGCACCACGCTGCTGCTCGTGACCTCGGCATATCAGATGCCGCGCGCCCTGCTCGATTTCCGGCGCGACGGCAACGACCCGCTGCCGGTCGTCTCCGGCACGCGCGTTGCGCTCACCGGCTGGCGGCCGCGCCTCGCCAATCTGGAAAGCGCGCAAATAGCCTTGCACGAGTTGATCGGCATCGCACAGTTCCATGTCTATTGCATGATCGGCTGGTTTTGACGTCATCGTTTGCTACGGCGCAGCGTAACAAGATGTAACGCTGCGCATCCTCAACTCCGCAACCTCATCTGGAGCGTATATTTGCTCCTTAGAATGGCATGGCCATTCCGCCTGCGTTTTGCCTTGCCAGGCAACGGCTGGGTCCATAAACCGCTTCCACGGAGGTAATGATGAAAAAAATGTCCCTCGCAGTCCTGATTTCGCTTTCCGCCCTGACGGGTGCTGCCTACGCGCAAGACGAACACGGCGTCACGATGAGCACCGACCCGCAGCGGGCAGCGGATGTCGAACAGCACGCGCAGGAACTGCAATCTCGTCAGGAAGCCGCTCCGGCGCCGATGCACATGAAGGAACACGCGAAGCCGCATCATCACCACAAGGACATGCCGGCTCAGTAATGCGGCGCGCGGCATCGAGCGAGCGCCGCGCCGTCCTCTTTTTGAAAGCTGATGCACGGGTAGCCGGCATCGGCTTTTTGTCGCGCGCGGTATGCTAAAGTCGCGCACCTCGAATTGACCCAGCAACGGTGCGCCCCTCGCGCGGAGAACAGAATGAGCAACATCCAGCTCGATATCGAATGGACGGAAGAGGCATCCCGCAAAATCGAAAAATTGATGCCGCGCGGCAAGCAGGACGCGTTCCTCGCACTGCCGCCGGTCGAATGCCTCCCGATGGAAGGCGACGTGCTGTTCCTCGGCCCCGAGGGCAAGCAGCAGCCGTTCATCGTCGCGGAGCGCCAGTACCATCACGAAGGCGACGCCGACTGGACCATCATCCTGATCCTCGACGTGCCGAACACGGCGCACTGAATTCTGCCGGGGCACGCCCCGGCCGCCGGCGCCGCGCCTCACTCCACTCGCTCAGTCGACCACGCGCCGCCGGCCGGCGCCGCCGGCCGGCCTTCACCTCGCCCTGGCGGGCCTTCCCCTCCAGACGCCTCATCTTCGACGCCCGCGTGGGCCGCGTCGGCACGCGGGCCTTGCGCGTCACGCTCACGCTGTCGATCAGTTCGTCGAGCCGCGCGAGCGCCGCGGCGCGATTCTGCTCCTGCGTCCGGTATTCCTGCGACTTGATGACGACCACGCCTTCGCTCGACACGCGCCGGTCGGAGAGCGCGAGCAGGCGCATCTTGATCACGTCGGGCAACGAAGACGCATGGATATCGAAGCGCAGGTGGATCGCGCTCGATACCTTGTTGACATTCTGGCCGCCCGCGCCTTGCGCACGCACGGCGACCAGTTCGACTTCGTGGGGAGCGACGGGATAGCGGACGGACATATCGGACGGCGAAACAGTTAGAAGAGGCATGCCGGGGTGCGGGGCGGAGCATCTGCGAGTGTCGCACAGGCGGCCGCCAGATGGGCTTCGCGCCGCCGTTTGCCGATCGGTCATCGTTCGGCCATACTGGGTTCATATCAACATGGACACGCGAGGACGCATCGCATGAAGCTGCGCCCGGCATTCGTCGCCGAACTGGCGGTCAATCTGCTCCTCCCCTGGGTCGCGTACCGCCTTGCCCATCCGCACTACGGCGAAGTGGGCGGCCTCGTGGCGTCGGCAATTCCGCCGGTCGCCTGGAGCATCGTCGAGCTTGCGCGCTTTCGGCGCGTTGACGCGCTCGCCGCGATCGTGCTGCTCGGCATTGCGCTCTCGCTCGCCGCCATGGCTTTCGGCGGCGGCCCGCGCGTGCTGCTGATGCGCGAATGCCTCGCCTCGGGCGCCATCGGCGTCACCTTCCTCGCCTCGCTGCTCGCGCGCCGCCCGCTCGTGTACTACCTCGCGCGCGCGACCGTCGCTCGCGAAACGCCCGAGGGCGTCGCACGCTTCGAACAGCTCTGGCAGGAGCGCCGCGAGTTCGTCTCGGCCATGCGCATGCTCACGGCCGTCTGGGGCCTCGGCCTCACCGCCGACGCGGCGTTGCGCGCGTGGCTCGCCGCCACCTGGCCCATCGAGCGCTTCCTCGTCGTCTCGCCGGTGATCGGCTACGGCGTATTTGGCGGCCTGCTCGCCTGGACCTTCTGGTATCGCACACGCATGCGCCGCATCCACGGCACCCGCGGCTTGCTCGGCGATCCGACGGCCTGAGCGCGCCTGCCGCCAGCGCTCGCATCACGCCCGGCCAGCCCCCGCCGGCACGGCCGCTCAACCCCCTGGCGAAATCAGTTAGACTCACCGCCATTCCGCGGTGCACTTCCGCGCCGCCCGCTCTTGAACCACATCGGCAGTCGATGCGCTATTCGGTAGAAATCCGCAAATTCCTCTATAGCCAGTACTTCTATGGCGGCCTTCGCATCGCGGTCGGCATTTCGCTTCCCGCCGTGCTGTGCCTGTTCGTTTTCAACCAGAGCGAGCTCGGCTTCACCCTCTCCACCGGCGCGCTGGGCGCCTGCGTGGTCGACATGCCCGGTCCGCTGAAGTACAAGCGCAACGAGATGCTCGCGTGCAGCGCGATCGGCTTCCTGGCCGCCTACGCAACGGGCCTCGCGACCGTCAACCCGGTCGCGCTCTGGGCCGCCGTCGTGCCGCTCACCTTCGTGCTCTCGCTGATCGTGGTGTACGGCAATCGCTGGCCGCAGATCAGCTTCGCGACGCTGTTCATGATGGTGATGACGCTGGAGGAACACTTCACGCCGCACCAGGCGCTCGTCAACGCGTTATGGATCCTGCTGGGCGGCCTCTGGTACACGGCCTGGTCCACGCTCGTGAGCCAGTTGATGCTCCACCGCATCGAGCAGCAGGCGATCGCCGAGAGCGTGTTCGCCTGCGCCGACTACCTGCTCGCGCGCGCCCAGTTCTTCGACCTCGACAACGATCTCGACGAGTGCTATCGCAACCTCGTCGCCAAACAGATCGCCGCGGTGGAGCG
The DNA here is from genome assembly GCF_054968425.1 of Paraburkholderia sp. AV2. Classification (NCBI taxonomy): domain Bacteria; kingdom Pseudomonadati; phylum Pseudomonadota; class Betaproteobacteria; order Burkholderiales; family Burkholderiaceae; genus Paraburkholderia; species Paraburkholderia sp. AV2. Next base: position 62,446 of record NZ_JBANLK010000002.1, on the reverse strand, counting down.
CCAGGACGCGGCGCGCGACATCGTGCTGCGCAGCCTGCCGAAGCTCAGGAGCGGCAAGCTCGACCCGGTGCGCGCCATGCACTTCAACCTGTTCATCAACACGGTCGATCTGCACGAGCTTTTCGTGGGCGCCCACACCGACTATCCGCTCGTGCGCAATACCTTCGGCGGCTCCGACCTGCTCGCGTTCTATCGCGACCTGATCCGCAAGGCCGCCGCCGATCTCGAGGACATTGGTCTTGCCGTGCTGCAGAACGAAGCGCCGCGCGTGAGCGTCAACGCGAAAGCCGAGCTGCGCGCGATCGAATACGAGCTCGAACAGCTCAGGAAGCGCGATCTGCAGAAGACCGACCCGGAGGCCTATGCGGCGGTCTCGGCGTCGTTCCGGCGCATCTGGAGCGCGACGCGCCTGATCGACCGCATGCGCCGCAGCCTCACGAGCGAGGCGCCGACGACCGAAACGGAACTGCGCCTCGACGAAGCCCTGCAGCGTTTCGTCACGAGCCGGCGCGTGCCGTTCCGGCAAATCTTCTCGAACCTCACCATGGCCTCGCCGAGCTTCCGGCATGCGCTGCGCGTGACGATCGCGGTGGCCGTGGGCTTCTGGCTCGGGCGCCTGCTGCCGCTCACCAACGCCTACTGGATCGTGATGACGACCATTATCATCCTGAAGCCCGGCTACTCGCTCACGCGCCAGCGCAATGCGCAGCGTATCGTCGGCACGCTGATCGGCTGCGCGGCAAGCGTGGCCCTGATCCTGCTCGTGAAGCACCCGCTCGTGCTGCTCGTGGCGATGTTCGCGGCCATGGTGATGAGCTACAGCCTGCTGCTCTTTAACTATACGGCGAGCGTCGTCTTCACTTCGGCCTATGTCCTGCTGATGTTCCATCTGCTTGCGCCCGGCAGCATGCGCATCATCGGCGAGCGCGCCATCGACACCATGGTGGGCTGCATGATCGCGATCGCCGCGAGCCATCTGTTCCCGTACTGGGAATACCGGCTGATGGGCAAACTCGTGAACGACATGATCGGCGCGATGCGCCAGTATCTCGAAGCCAGTTGGGGTCGGGGCACGCGCGCGGCGCAGACGCAGGCGGAGCCCGCGCTGGCCGGCGCCGCGCCCCCGGCCGACTTCCGCTACCGCCTCGCGCGCAAGAACGTGCACGTGGCGTTTGCGAATCTGGGCCAGGCCTTCCAGCGCATGATGCTGGAGCCGAAGTCGGCGCAGAAGTACGTCGCCGAACTGAACGACCTCCTGATCCGCAGCCACGTGCTCGCCTCGCAGATCACGGCGGCCGCGCCGCTCTTGCGCGCCTCGGCAAAGCCCGGTCAGACGGCCGCGCCCGATGCGCTCGAACGGGCCCTCTCATGCGTGCACGAAAACCTCGTCGCTGCCGAATCGGGAACGCCGGCCCCCGCCGATCAGATCGACCTCACGAAACGGCTCACGCGCGATCTCGACACCGCGGTGGTCGAGACCGAGCGCGCGCTGGGGCCGTCCTCGGAGTTTGCGCAGGAACTGAAACTGCTCGCGCATCAATGCAAGCAGATGCTGGCCGCGTCCTGGCTCATCCGCAAGGACGCGAGCGTGATCCGGCTGCCCGATGCGTAGCGGAAGAGCGGGTACAAGCGCGGGTACAGCGCTGTAAAGGACCGCGAGGTACGTTACTGCCCCGTGCCGGCCGGCGGCGAGGCATTCGCGCTCGCTGCGGCGCTCGCCGGCTGGCCCGGATTCGCTTCGTCGTATTCGCGCTTGCCGCGAATCGCATTGAACAGCACGGTGCCGATCACGAAGAGCACCACCACCACGATGAGCACGCCAACGCCAAAGGCGGGATTCTTCTTGCGCGGTTCGTTCATGGTTCGCCGGAAAGTGAGGAGCAAAGCGGGCATTCTACGCCGGGGCGCCTTGCAAGCGGCTTGCTTCGCGGCGGCCGCCTTAGCCGGTTCGTACCGGTAAGGCCGTCGAGTACTTGAGTTGCTCCATGGCGAAGCTCGAGCTCACGTCGGAGAGGGGCACGGCGCGAATCAGTTGCTTGTAGACGCGATCATAGTCGTCGATGTCCGACACCACGACGCGCAACAGATAATCGGTCTCGCCACTCATGCGGTAGGCCTCGACAATCTCGGGAATGTCCTGCACCGCGCGCGTGAAGCTCTGCGCCCACGCCTCGGTGTGCTGGTTCGTGCGCACCGCTACGAACACGGTCGTCCCCACGCCCAGCTTCTTCGGATCGCACAGCGCCACCTGGGCGCGAATCACGCCTGTCTCCTTGAGACGCTGAACCCGCTTCCAGCACGGCGTTTGCGAAAGATTGACACGCTGCGCGAGTTCGGCAACCGGCATCGTGGCGTCCTGCTGCAACAACTCGACGAGCTTTCTGTCGATTACATCCATTTCCGCCTTTCCCCTTGCGTAGAAATTTATTCTATCTGGAGCCAGCACAGGGGAATTATATGAAAACTCTCTCCCGACGCAAACCGATATCGCCCTGTTCATCCGCAGCCGAACACCCCTGCACCGATGAACCTCCCCGCCGAACCCGTCCTGTTTGACGCCCAACCCGCCGCGTAGATCGGAACGCACGTCAACGACGTGTTGCCGCTGCTGCCCGCCGCGGCATGAACGATTGAAAAGCAGTCCGAACGACCCGAAAAGGACTAGCCTCGGCTGCCTGCGGTCGGAATCTGCGGCGGCGCGCTGTCGGGGCTGGCCGTGGGCGGTGGCGCCGGGCGTGGTTCGTGCGACGCGTCGCGCACCCCTTCCTTCGAGGCCGCCGCATGCGAAGGCGGCGCAAGATCGTCCTCGTGCAGCGGAACGTCCGCGCCGCGCGGGCTCATGTGCACCTGCATCTGCGGTACCGGCATGTCGATGCCGGCCTCGTCCATGCGGTGCTTGAGCCGCGCATTGAACGCGCGCGCCACGCTCCACTGCTGGAGCGGCCGCGTCTTGATCTGCCCTTTGACGACCATCCAGTTCGGCTCGAAACGGTCGAGCCCCCACACCTCCACGGGCCCGAGGATCTCGCGCCGGTAGCGGAAATCGGCCACCAGCTCCGCGCCCACTTCGCGAATCAGTCGCGTGACGGTATCGAGCTCGACGGAAAACGGCACGCGCACTTCGAAGACCGCATACGCAAAGTCGCGCGAGAGGTTCTTCACGATCTTGATCTGGGAGAACGGAATGGCGTGTATCGCGCCCTGACCGTCGCGCAGGCGCACGGTGCGGATCGACAAATGCTCGACGGTGCCCGCATGGCCGTTGTCGAGATCGATCCAGTCGCCCACCGAAATCGTCTCCTCGATGATGATGAAGAGCCCCGTGATGAGATCGCTCACGAGCGACTGCGCGCCGAAGCCGATCGCGAGACCGATCACGCCGGCGCCCGCGAGCAGCGGCGTCACGTTGATGCCAAGGTTCGCGGCCGTGACGATCCCGGCGATCGTGAGGATCGTCACGAGCAGCGCGTTGCGCACGAGCGGCAGCATGGTGCGCGCGCGTGCGCTGGGCGCGCGGCCCTTGGCGCGCGGACCGCTCGGATTGAGCGCCTCGAGGATCGCGGTATCGAGCACGATCCACGTGAGCCATGCGAAGAACACGGTCACGCCGATTGCGAATAGCGCATGAGCGATGCCTCGCGCGGCGACGCTCGCCTCGATGATGCGCGCTAGCGAGATGTCCCACAGCCGCGCGCACGATTCGAAGTACGCGAGCCAGATGAACACGATGGCGAGCGTGCCCGCAAATCGCAGCAGCCGCCGCAAATAGGGCGAGCGGCGCCGCATGCGCGCGGGATCCGGCCGCGTGAGGCGCCGGACGACCGCCGAAAGGAAGAACGCGAGCACGAGCAGAAGCGCGGTGACGATCGAGATCTGCAGCACGTTCTCGCTGCTGCTGAGCCCCCCCACGGTCGCGACGATCGATGCGGCCGCGAGCAGCAGCATCGGCACGTGCCAGATCGAGGCCAGCAAGTCAAAGATTTCCGTGAGCGCCTTGTGGTCGTGGCGCAGCTGGTAGCTGCGGTTGCGGATCAGATGCGCAACGGGCCGGCTGAAGGTCATGGCGAATACGGCGGTCAGCACGGCCGCCGTCATGTTGGCGAACGTCGAGACAAGCGCGGCCAGGTTGATGCCAATCTGATACGCGACGTCGTAATTCGTGGCCGCGTCGCCGAGCGCGCTGCACACGCCGATCGCGAAGAGCAGCCGGCGCCCGCGCGCGATCAGCACACGCACCGCGGCACGCCGGTGCCCCGACCCGAACAGCGAGAACATGATGAGACAGATGGCCGAAAACACCGCGCCCGCGACAATGGCATAGGCAATGACGAGGCCGATCGTGCGGCCGACGGACTGGGACAACGCGCGTTCGACGACGAGCGCCGCCACGAAGGCGACGATGAACGGTCCGACCCGCTGCAGGGCGAACACGCCGAGCTCGATGGTGGTGGGATTGGGCTGCAGCCCGGTGTCGACGGAAAAACGCCGCAGCACGCGGCGCACGAGCCAGCGCAGCGCGAGCGCGCAGGCGCCCCAGCCCACGAGCATGCCAAGCAGGTGGAGCACGAGACCGCCCGCGCGCTCCTCGTCCTCGCCCGCCGCGAGCGCATACAGCTCGTTGCCGGCCGCCCGGAACCGTCCGGCCCAGTAGTGCACCGGACTGCGGCCGCGGCGCGCATCCGCTTCGACCGACGAGAGCCCTGACGCGATCGCGCCGAGCAGCCCCGACGTGCCCGCCGCGCCCGAAGCCGGCGCGGGCGCGACGTTTTGCGAAGCGTCGCGCAGCTTTTTCAGTTGCGCGACGAGCGCATTGCGCTGCCGGTCGCTGTCGAGCGTCGTGATCACGCTGTCGAGATTGCGGGTGAACTCGGCCTGGCTGGCCGCGCTGGGGGCCGATGCGGCCTCGGCTGCCGACGCGCCCGAGGCAGCCGCCGGCTGGCCCGTGATAAGACTTTTCAGCGCCGGCAGAACAGGCGCGGCGGGCGCAGGCACCACCGCCTGGGCCAACGCGAGCGGCACGCAGGCGCACCAGAGCACGAGACAGGCGAGCAGCGTCAGCCAGCCCTGGCTCAGCGGCGAGCGTGTCGCCTGCGCCGGGTGCCGGTCAAAAACGGGAGCAACCGCGGGCCACCCGGCGCACGCCGGCTGGACCCGTGCGCCGTCCCGTCCGGAGCGTGAATTCATGTCGCAAAGGCAAGAACAGGACGCTCCAGTTTAGCGGCAGTCGAGCCGCCCGCGCGGCACGCCCGCGTAACAGAATGTCAGCGAGAATCCTGGCGAAAAGCGGCGCGGCACGCCGGCGGCGCCTCGCGCGGCCGGCGTGCCTCCCCGCTACGGCATCAATAACCCGCCGTGGCGATCTGGCGAACGAAGCGCCCCTGCTCCAGTTCGTCGACGAATGCCACCGCGTAGTCTTCCGCCGAAATGCGGCTCTCGCCCTTAGTATCGGCGATCAGCGCGGTCGCGCCGGTGCGGAACTGGCCCGTGCGCTCGCCGGGAGCGATCATCGCGGCAGGCGCGAAGAACGTCCAGTCGAGATCGGCGACGGTACGGTAATAGTCGTACGCGTCGCGATGCGCGAGCGCGATCCCCTTCCACGCCGCGGGAAAGCTCTCCGAATCGACGAGCTGCTTGCCGGGTCCGATTTCGAGCGAGCCCGCGCCACCTACCACGACGAGCCGCTTGAGCCCGGCCGCGCGCACGCCATCGACAAGCGCACGGCTCGCGATCAGAACGTCCGCCACGCGATCGTGCGGCGGCGCGTAGGCGCTCGCGACCACGCCGTGACCGCGCACTGCGGCGGCCACGCTACCTGCGTCGAGCACGTCGACCTTCGACGCCACGACATTCGGCCCCGCCGCCACGCGGCCCGGCTCGCGCACGAGGGCGCTCACGCGGTGGCCGCGGCGCGCGGCTTCGGCGGCAATGCGCGAACCGATCATGCCGGTTGCACCAAAGAGAGCGATATTCAGCGACTTGCTCATGTTTGAACTCCTGTCGTACGGTTTTATGTAACCAATGTAGTTACATATAAAGCGTTAAAAAACGGGGCATAGCCCCGGTGAGTGATGCGATGACGTCCATGATCCTCACGCCCTGGCCGCCCCACGCGTACCGCGCGTCCGTTCGAGCCTGCGCTCGCTGCGCTCCACATCGTCGACGACATCGGCGAGCGTGCGCGCCGCGAGCGACGCCTCCATCGCGCACTGTGCGTCGTCGATGACGCCGCGCAGCGTGTGCTGGATATGCCGCCCGACCATGCAGGCCGGATTGGGCTCTTCGCGATGCATGGCGAAAAGCTGCGCGTCGTCCACGGCGCGGTACACGTCCAGCAGCGTGATCGACCCGGGCTCGCGCGCCAGCAGCGCCCCGCCGCCCGCGCCCAACTGCGAACCCGTAAGCCCCGCGTTCGCGAGCATCGTGAGGAGCCGCCGGATCAGCGCGGGATTCGTGTTCACGCTGCCGGCGATGATCTCCGACGAAAGCGGCGCGCCCTGCTGCTGCGCGAGCAGCGCAAGCACGTGGACGGCAAACGCAAAGCGGCTACTCGTGTTCACGCCGAACCTGCCATGAAGCCTGCATCGAAAAGTGTAACCATAGTAATTACATTAATCGCGGACGTCAAGTTCGTGCTCACTGGCTCGCCGCCGGCGACGAGGCCGCCGCGGTGCTGCTGGCCCATTGCTGCAGCGTGCGTCCGGTCAGTTGCAGCCCGGTGCCCGCAGCGGCCGCGGCATGGCCGAGCATGGCCCGGGCGTCGCTCGCCGCATCGCTCAACTGGCCTTGCGCGGCGGAGGCGAGCTGGCCCGTCGACGCGCTCGCGTCCTGCGTTTGCGAAGAAGCGTTGTCGATCTGCTGCTGCGCCCCCGTGCGCGCGGCGTCGACCTGCTGGTTCACATAGCTCGCGGCCTCGTCGAGCTTCTGTTTGGCCTGATCGGCGGCCTGCTGGGCCGCCTGCTGCACCGCCTGCTGCGCGGCGTCGGCGGACTTGCCCGCGAGATCGGGCGCGCTGGCGTCCTGCTTGCTGCAGCCCGCCGCGAGCAGCGCACAGGCCAGAACGGGCACGCAGGCCCGGTGTATCGATACCCTGAAAGACATGGTCATCCTGAACGTTTGGCCGCAAAGAGCGGCTTGGCCATCTGAAAGCGCGGCAATGATACGCCGCCGCGCGACACTACCTGAGGTGAAACCAGCGAAAAGCCGGCTCGCTCGAATACGGGCCGGGCAAGCGCGCTCGCCTGCGCACTCAGTACGTTTGCGCCCTGCCCCCGTGCCACGGCCTCGAGGCGTCCGAGCAGCGCCGAAGCGAGGCCGCGCCGCGCCCAATCCGGCGCGACGTAGAGCATCTCGACGTGATCGGCCGGAAAGAGCTGACCGAACGCCACGCTCGCGCTGGCATGGACCGCGACGAGCGTCGTGCCGCGCGCAAGCCTCGCGTCGAACGCCGCAAGATCGTCGGCGGACGACACCCACGCCGCCCGCTGGGCCGCATCGTAGCGCGCGGCCGCGAGCGTCGTCACCGCCGCGCGAAAGAGCGCCGCGAGCGGCGCGGCGTCGCGCCCGGGTAGGTAGGCGCGCCAGACGATATCGGGCGGCAGGCGGGGCGTAACAGAAGCGTCAATCATGCTGGAGTAGACTGCATTGGGGTCCAATCTGTTCCACCATCCAACACGGGAGGCGTGCAATGGCAGTCAAGAAGATCCTTTTCCTCACCGGCGACTTTGCCGAGGACTATGAAACGATGGTGCCCTTCCAGGCACTGCAGGCCGTGGGCCACCGCGTCGACGCCGTGTGCCCCGGCAAGAAGGCTGGCGAGCGGATCAAGACCGCCATCCACGACTTCGAGGGCGACCAAACCTACACGGAGAAACCGGGCCACCAGTTCACGCTCAACGCAACCTTCGAGGACATCGACCCGGCCGCCTACGACGCGCTCGCCATCGCCGGCGGCCGCGCGCCCGAATATCTGCGGCTCGATCCCAAGGTGATCGAGCTTGTACGCCACTTCGCGGGCGCGAACAAGCCAGTCGCGGCCATCTGTCACGCCGCGCAGCTCCTTGCCGCCGCCGAGGTAATCCGCGGCCGGCGGATTTCGGCCTATCCGGCCTGCGCGCCCGAAGTGCGCCTGGCCGGCGGCGAATACGCCGACATTCCGATCGACAGCGCCGTGACCGACGCGCCCTTCGTCACCGCCCCGGCGTGGCCCGCGCATCCGGAGTGGCTGCGGCAGTTCCTGGTGCTGCTCGGCACCCGCATCGAGCCGTAAGGCGCGCTGGCCGCACCGGCGCACGCCCCGATGAATGACGGGCGTGCCGTTCTTTGAGACATGTCCTATATCGTCCGATGTCACAGATGCCTAAAGTACTTAACTGCTTTAGGAGTAGTTGTGATGGACCTGACGGACTGGATTGTGCTTCTCGCGATCGCCCTGTTGGCGATCGCTTTTTTTTGCTCGCGCACGCATCGTCGTGCGACTTTCGTTGACCGCATGCGCCACCGCGCGGGCACGCGGCTCGTCGTGCAGGCTGCGATCGCCTTCTGGGGCGCCCTGCTCGTGCTCGCGCAAAGCTTCCTCTCGCCGGGCGCCGCGCCGTTCGGCCTGCACCTCGATCCGCGCGCGGTGCTGGGTTTAGCGCTCATGCTGATCGTCGCGGGCAGCGTCTGGTCGATCCGCGGCCGGCGCCTGCTGCGCGCGCGCCGACTCTTCAGGTCGAGCCACGGGCTGTCGCGCTAACCGGCCGCGCGGGTAGCCTCGCCACCCCCGGCGGCCGCCGGCATGACGGCCTCGCCCGGCGCGGGCGGCACCTGCGCCAGCGCGTCGGGCAGCGAAAGATAGAACGTCGTGCCCTCGCCCTCGCGCGATTCCACCCACACGCGCCCGCCGTGACGTTCGACGACGCGCCTAACAAGCGCAAGCCCGATCCCCTCGCCTGGCGCGATATGGCCGTGCATCCGCTGGAATGCCTGAAAAAGACGCGGCAGTGCCACTTCGGGAATGCCGAGCCCGTTATCGCGCACGTAGAAAATCTGCAGCGATTCCACGCCGGGCGGCGCGGGTGCCGTCCCGATCTCGACCTTGCCCTCGCGCGCGGGATCGAGGTAGTTGAGCGCGTTGCCAATCAGGTTCGCGAAAACCTGCTCGAGCGCCGTCGGGTCGCCCCACACCGCGGGCAGCGGTCGCACGCTCACCGTCGCCGCACGGGCGCGGATCGACCCGTGCATGGCGTCCACCACGCGCTGCACGAGCTCCCGCACGTTGACCCGCTGACGGCGGTACTCCACGCGCCCCACGCGGGCGAGGCGCAAGAGCGCGTCGATGATGTGCGAAGCCCGCAGCACGGCCGTCTGCAGATAGCGCAGCGCCTCGCCAATGTCCGCATCGACGATCCGCTCCACCTCGGCGCGCGCCTCGGGCGTCAGCGCCGAGCGCGCAACGAGCGCGCGCAGGTCGTCGCAGGCATGGTTCAGCTCGCGCGAAAAACCCTGCAGGTTCACGAGCGGCGCGCGCAAATCGTGCGAGACGCTGTGAATGAACATCTCGTTTTCCTGGGTCTGCTGGCGCAGGTTCTCGTTGATCTGAGCGAGCTGCTCCGCGCGACGCGCGAGGTCCGCCTGGAAGCCGAGCCGCGCGCGTTCGGCCTCGATGAGGCGCTGGCCGATCTGGTGGAGCGTGAGGTCGAGCCGCGCAATCTCGTCGTTGCCGACGGTAAGCGGCGCCAGCGGCTCGTTGCCCGCGAGACGGTTGGCGTTGTCCGACAGCGCGAGAAGTCGTCCGCGTACGCCGCGCGTAAAGAGCCACACCGCCAGCGCGACGAACGCAATCGAACCGGTCACCGCGGTGATCACGAGCGTCTGCTGCTGCGCGCGCGCCTCCTCGGCAGCCGTGACGCGCAGGACGTCGAGCCGGCGCTCCTCGGTCTGGAACGCCGTGATCTGTGCGCGCACGCGATCGAGCACGTCGGCATCGGTCAGTTCGCGGAAGCGGTCGACGAGTTCGCCGCTGCGCTTCGCGTGCAACAGATCCTGGACCCGTTCCGACCAATGCCGGTAGTTCTGCACCGCCTGGCGGATGCGTACCGCGCGCTCGACCTGGCCGGGATTGTCGGCAACGAGGTCGACGAGCTGGTCGATACGCTCGTCGACCTCCACCCATGTGGACAGCGGCGTCGTGAATGCCGCATCGCCGGCTGCCACGGCGCCGCGCAGCTGCACCGATTCGATCAGCACGGGCTCCAGCACCCGCCCCGCCTGGGCCAGCACCTCCTGGCTGTGCTGGCTCCAGCTTTCGGCGGCCTCGGCATCGCTCTGCGCCCTGACGATGCCGAGCAGCAGCGTCAGTTCGAAAACGGCGGGAATCGCGATCAGCAGCAGCCCTTTGGTCGTTAGTCGCATGCAGTGGCGGGTCGGACGATGGGGTGAATCGATCCAGCCATTATGTCGGCGTTTGCGCGTGGAGGGACATTCCGCGTGTCCCCGGATAAAAACGCGCCGCACGCGGCCGCCGGCGCCGCTCTGTTTCAGCTTGCTGACATCACTCTTGAACAGAAAGCAAAATCAAATAAATCTCCCCGAATTGGCGCTCGCATTCCCCATGTTCGAGCACTAGCACACAAATTGTGCGAGAACGCTGTAAATGAAAGCATCGCACACGCACCGCACTCGCCCCTGCGCCGATGCCTTTCTCCCGACCCGGTGCACGCACGCACCGGCACGAAGCGACTCAATGATCCGCCGCGGAGCCCGATTCACCGCTTTGGCGCGCCGCTGGCCCGCATCTTGCTCATGGATGCGCTCTTTTTGGGCAACCACGACACGTCATCAAGATGGACACTCTCAAGACCGGCACCGACACGCTCTTCCTGTTGCTGGGCGCCGCCATGGTGCTTGCGATGCACGCGGGCTTCGCGTTCCTCGAACTCGGCACGGTGCGCAAGAAGAACCAGGTCAACGCGCTCGTGAAGATTCTCGTGGACTTCTCGGTTTCCACGATCGCGTACTTCTTCATCGGCTACACGATCGCCTACGGCGTGCAGTTCTTCGCCAGCGCCGACGTGCTCGCCCAGCACAACGGCTATGCCCTCGTGCGCTTCTTCTTCCTGCTCACCTTCGCGGCGGCCATTCCCGCGATCGTCTCGGGCGGCATTGCCGAACGCTCGAAGTTCAATCCGCAGCTCTTCGCGACCTTCGTGATCGTCGGCTTCATCTACCCGTTCTTCGAGGGCATTGTCTGGAACGGGCGATTCGGCATCCAGGACGCGCTCACGCACTGGTTCGGCGCGCCATTCCACGACTTCGCGGGGTCGGTGGTCGTGCATGCGTTCGGCGGCTGGGTCGCGCTGCCGGCCGTGGTCCTGCTCGGCGCGCGACACGGGCGCTACACACGCGACGGACGCGTCGCCGCGCATCCGCCCTCGAACATTCCGTTCCTCGCGCTCGGCGCGTGGGTGCTCGCGGTGGGCTGGTTCGGCTTCAACGTGATGAGCGCGCAGAGTATCGACAAGATCAGCGGCCTCGTGGCCGTCAACTCGCTCATGGCGATGGTGGGCGGTACGCTCTCCGCCTGGCTCGCGGGCCGCAACGACCCGGGCTTCACCTATAACGGCCCGCTGGCCGGCCTCGTGGCCGTGTGCGCGGGCTCGGACCTCATGCATCCGCTTGGCGCGCTCGTAACGGGCGCGGTAGCGGGCGTGCTGTTCGTGACGATGTTCACCTGCGTGCAGAACCGCTGGCGCATCGACGACGTGCTCGGCGTCTGGCCTCTGCACGGCCTGTGCGGCGCCTGGGGCGGCATCGCAGCCGGCATCTTCGGCATGCACTGGGCAGGCGGCATGGGCGGCGTGTCCTTCTGGGCGCAAGTGGTCGGGACCGTGGGCGGCATCGTGGTGGCCACGCTCGGCGGGACCATCGTGTACGGCGCGCTCAAACTGACCGTCGGCCTGCGCATCGACCAGGAGGAAGAGTTCAATGGCGCGGATCTGTCGATCCACAAGATCACGGCCACGCCCGAACGGGAAACGGTAGTCTGAGGAGACGGCCTGCCGCGGGGCCTTCGATTCCAGGCCAGAGAAAAGGGCGGAGCCCCTGAAACAACGCTAACGTAAAACGCCATTTCATACCGGCGTGAGCAGCCGCGGCTATTCCTTTCCCTTCACCCTGCCAATATCAAAAAAAAAGCGCCACGTGTGAACGTGACGCTTTAAAAGTTCTAGCCATTCCGAGGGCCGTGCTAGAACCTGAGAGAGGGTATTTCGACTCGCGCCGCCGCCCCGAATCAGACTGCGTTATGCGGAATGCATATGCCGCGGCACATTAAAACCCGCGTGCCGCGGGGTCATGTCGAAATGCGGTTCCATTTTTTACTGAGCTGCTGACTAAGTCAAGCAAAATCTCTCCGGATTACGCCATTCGATAAAGCCCGTATCCCTAAGAATCGGTTGACTATTTAAGCCGGTTTTTAATATCTCTCAGGCGATTTCTGCTGCACCGCGCCGGTGCGTAATAAGTGCGCGATAATGGTCCCGGCCCACTTCCAGGGTCGCGGTACCTGCTGAAATACTGTTTCAAAAAAACGCAAATAGACCTGAGATGACTTCCGCAACCGATCCGCGAGTGCGCACCGAGGCGCTTCGCGACAAAGACGGTGCGGCCGACGAGGTGACGGCGCTCGCGCGCGGTCTCGCCGTCCTGCGCTGCATTGCCGCTGCCGACGCCCCGCTTTCCAACCGCGAGCTGACCGACCTGACCGGCATTCCCAAACCAACGGTCTCGCGCCTGACCGGCACGCTCGTCAGCACCGGCTTTCTCGTGCGCCTGCCGGACAGCGAGCGCTTCGTGCTGACTTCGGCCGTGCTGGATTTGAGCAACGGCTTCCTGCGCAACTCCGATATCCGCACCCGAGCAAGGCCGTATCTCACACGCCTTGCCGAACGCACCGCGCTTTCCGTCCAGTTGACCGTGCGCGACCGGCTGGAAATGGCCGTAATCGACGCGATCCGTCCGCGTTCGGCCGTGCTGGTTTCGCGGCTCGACGTGGGTTCGCGCATCGAAATGAGCCGCACGGCCGTCGGGCGGGCGTGGCTCGCCTCTCTCACGCCACCCGAGCGCGACACGGTCACCGCTGCGCTGCAGGCCGCGGCCGGCAACGACTGGGGCCTTTTCGGCAGCCGCCTCGACGCAGCCGTCGCCGAAACCGCCGGGCGGGGCTACGCCATGACGATAGGCGACTGGCACGACGGCCTGAACGCGATCGCCGGCGCCTTCACGGCACCCGATGGCGAGCGCTATGCGATCAACTGCTGCGGCGCTTCGCAGCAATGCCCGCGCGAATGGCTCGTTACGCATGCCGCGCCACTGCTGCGCGAATGTCTCGTGGGGATCGCGGCCGAAATCGGCGGCATCGTGTGCCTGCCCGGCGGCGGCTGACAAGACCTGGCCGGCCACCGCCATTCACGTCGTTTCCGCCGGCCGCGCAGGCCTCGGGCGGCGCTCGGCCTCGTCTGCCGCGAGGACTGTTACGACGGTAATGCTTTGAAAGAAATGGCGCTGGACGCTATCCGGAGCCCCGACTAGCATCGTGGCCGTTGTGTCATTTTTGGCGGCGCAGCCACGCCAGCCAGCCATCCACGCATCGCCAGCCAGCCACCGCTCGCCGCAGCCTTTCGGCCGCCGCGCCTCCCGCGCGCATCCAGCGTTTGCTAGAGTGGCGTACAGCCTGACAATTTCCTTTCATTGATTGCGCGTAGCGCCGGCAATCCGTACGTCTGCCCGCGGCACCGGCCGCCCAACCTGACAGCCCGAGACGACCTGACCGATGGACCAACAAGAAAAGCCGCTGGAATCGTCCCGCCAAGAAATGCCACATCGGCCACATCGGCCACCCCGGCCGCCCCGCTCGCGCGGCAAGCTGATCGCGCTCGCCGCCGTGCTGGTCGTCGCGGGCATCGTGCTGTTGCGCTGGCAACCGTGGAACAAGGCGCCCGCAAGCGTCGCGACAGAGCCGGCGCGCGGCGGGCACATGCGTCATGGCGGCCCGGGCGCGATGGCGAACCTGCCGCAGCCCGTCACCGTGGCGACCGCCGCGAACGGCGACATGCCCGTCGTCGTCACGGCCCTCGGCACGGTCACGCCGCTTGCCGACATCACGGTGCGCACGCAGCTCTCCGGCACGCTGCAGAGCGTGAACTTCCAGGAAGGCCAGATGGTGAAAGCGGGCGACGTGCTCGCACAGATCGATCCGCGCCCCTGGCAGATCTCGCTGGAGAACGCCGAAGGCCAGCTCGTGCGCGACCAGGCGCTCCTCGCCACGGCGCGGGTCGACCTCAAGCGCTACCAGACACTGCTCGCGCAGGACTCGATCGCGAGCCAGCAGGTGGACACGCAAGCCTCGCTCGTCAAGCAGTACGAAGGGACGGTCAAGTCGGATCAGGCCAATGTCGACACCTACAAGCTCGATCTCATCTACGCGCGCATCACGGCGCCGGTCTCGGGCCGCGTCGGCCTGCGCCAGGTCGATCCGGGCAACTACGTAACGCCGGGCGACACTAACGGCATCGTCGTGCTCACGCAGTTGCAGCCTATCAGCGTGATCTTCACGACCTCGGAAAGCGACCTGCCGGTCATCCTCAAGCAGATGCGCACGGGCGCGAAATTACCGGTCGCCGCGTACGACCGCAGCAACACGACGCCGCTGGAAGACGGCCAGCTCGCGACCATCGACAACCAGATCGACACCACCACGGGCACGGTCAAGCTGCGCGCAAATTTCGCGAACCCGGACCAGATGCTGTTCCCTAACCAGTTCGTCAACGCGCGCCTCACCGTCGACACGATCCACAACGCCGTGATCGTGCCGACCGCCGCCGTGCTCAACGGCTCGCAGGGGCAGTACGTGTACGTGGCGAAGCCCGACAACACCGTCACCGTGCGGCTCGTGAAGGTCGGGCCTGTGGACGGCGAGCGCACGAGCATCGCCTCCGGGCTCGAAGCCGGCGAGCGCGTCGTGACGGACGGCTCGGACCGCCTGCGCGAAGGCGCGAAGATCTCGATCCCCGCCGAACATCCGAAGCATGCCTCGGGCGCAAAGGGAGCCTCTGCCCCATGGGCCGCCTCCGGCGCGCATCGCCATCACCGGCACGCTTCGCAGCCGGAAGGCCAGTAAGCCCGCATGAATCCGTCCCGTGTCTTCATCCTGCGTCCGGTCGGCACCGCGCTGTTCATGGCGGCGATCATGCTGGTCGGCCTCGTCGCGCTGCGTTTCCTGCCGCTCTCCGCCCTGCCCGAAGTCGACTATCCGACCATCCAGGTACAGACCTTCTATCCGGGCGCGAGCCCGGACGTGATGACCTCATCGGTCACCGCACCGCTCGAACGGCAGTTCGGCCAGATGCCGTCGCTCAATCAGATGTCCTCGCAAAGCTCGGCGGGCTCGTCGGTCATCACGCTGCAGTTCAGCCTCGACCTGCCGCTCGACGTGGCGGAGCAGGAGGTGCAGGCCGCCATCAACGCGGCCGGCAACCTGCTGCCCTCCGACCTGCCCGCGCCGCCCATCTACGCCAAGGTCAATCCCGCCGACGCGCCGATCCTCACGCTCGCGATCACCTCGAAGACGCTGCCGCTCACGCAGATCCAGGATCTCGCCGACACTCGCCTCGCCCAGAAAATCTCGCAGGTGGCGGGCGTGGGCCTCGTGAGCATCACGGGCGGCCAGCGGCCGGCCATCCGCATCCAGGCCAACCCGCGCGCGCTCGCCGCCTATGGCCTGAATCTGGACGACCTGCGCACGACCATCTCGAACCTGAACGTCAATACGCCGAAGGGCAACTTCGACGGCCCCACGCGCGCCTACACGATCAACGCGAACGATCAGCTCACCGACGCGAACGCCTACAAAAGCGCCGTGGTGGCCTACCGCAACGGCCGCCCCGTGATGCTCACCGACGTCGCGACCATCGTGGAGGGCGCCGAAAACACGAAGCTCGGCGCGTGGGTGGACGGCGTACCCGCGATCATCCTGAACGTGCAGCGCCAGCCGGGCGCGAACGTGATCCAGGTGGTGGACAGCATCAAGTCGATCCTGCCGCAGTTGCAGGAGTCGCTGCCCCAGGCGCTCGACGTGCAGATCGTCACCGACCGCACCACGACGATCCGCGCCTCGGTACGCGACGTGCAGTTCGAACTGCTGATGTCGGTCGTGCTCGTCGTGCTCGTGATGTACCTGTTCCTCGGCAACCTCTACGCCACGGTAATCCCGAGCCTTTCGGTGCCGCTCTCGCTGATCGGCACGCTCGCGGTGATGTATCTGTGCGGCTTCTCGCTCGACAATCTCTCGCTGATGGCGCTTACCATCGCGACGGGCTTCGTGGTGGACGACGCGATCGTGATGATCGAGAACATCTCGCGCTACGTGGAGGAAGGTCAGACGCCGCTCGAAGCCGCGTTAAAGGGTTCGAAGCAGATCGGCTTCACGATCATCTCGCTCACGGTCTCGCTGATCGCGGTGCTGATCCCGCTTCTCTTCATGGGCGACGTGGTGGGCCGCCTCTTCCACGAATTCGCCATCACGCTCGCGGTGACCATCGTGATCTCGGCCGTGGTCTCGCTCACGCTCGTGCCCATGATGTGCGCGAAGATGCTGCGCTCCATGCCAAACCCGCCGCCCGCCGAAAGCCGCCGTTTCGAGGCGCGCGTGCATGCATTCTTCGACTACGTGATCGGCCGCTATGGGGTCGCGCTCGACTGGGTGCTCGCGCGCCGGCGTCTCACGCTCATCGTGTTCGCCATCACGTTCGTGCTCACCGGCGTGCTCTACGTAGTAGTGCCCAAGGGCTTCTTCCCCGTGCAGGACACGGGTGTCATCCAGGCGATCACACAGGCCCCGCAGTCGGTTTCGTATGCCTCGATGGCCGAGCGCCAGCAGGCACTCGCCGCCGAAATCCTGAAGAACGACAACGTGGAAAGCCTCACCTCGTTCATCGGCGTGGACGGTACGAACATCACGCTCAACAGCGGCCGCATGCTGATCAACCTGAAGCCGCGCGACGACCGCAGCGAGACGGCGAGCGAGATCATCCGCGACTTGCAGAAGAGCGTCGCTCATCTCCCCGGCGCCACGCTCTACATGCAGCCCGTACAGGACCTTACGATCGACTCGACGGTAAGTCCGACCCAGTACCAGTTCCTGCTGACCACGCCGAACATCGAGGACTTCACGACCTGGGTGCCGAAGCTCATGAACCGGCTCGAACAGTTGCCCGAGCTGGCCGACGTCGCAACGGACCTGCAGGACGAAGGCCAGTCGGTATATGTCGAAATCGACCGCGCGAGCGCGTCGCGCTACGGCATCACGCCCGCGACGGTGGATAACGCGCTCTACGACGCGTTCGGCCAGCGCATCATCTCCACCATCTTCACGCAGTCGAACCAGTACCGCGTGATCCTCGAAGCCGAGCCGCAGCTCCAGCACTACACCGACGCGCTTAACGCGATCTACCTGCCCTCCTCGACCTCGACGACGGGCCAGGTGCCGCTCTCGGCCATTGCGAGTTTCCACGAGCGCCCGGCGCCGCTCCTCGTCACGCACCTTTCCCAGTTCCCGGCCACCACGATCTCGTTCAACCTCGCGCCCGGCGCCTCGCTCGGCGCGGCCGTGAAGGCGATCCAGCAGGCCGGGAGCGACATCGGGCTGCCCGGCTCGTTCCAGACGCGCTTCCAGGGCGCGGCGCTTGCATTCCAGGCCTCGCTCTCGAACGAGCTCTTCCTGATCCTCGCCGCCATCGTGACGATGTATATCGTGCTCGGCGTGCTTTACGAGAGCTTCGTGCATCCCGTCACGATTCTTTCGACGCTGCCCTCGGCCGGCATCGGCGCGCTGCTCGCGCTGATCATGACGGGCCACGATCTCGACATCATCGGCATTATCGGCATCGTGCTTTTGATCGGCATCGTGAAGAAGAACGCGATCATGATGATCGACTTCGCGCTGGACGCCGAGCGGCGCGAAGGCAAGACGCCGCGCGAGGCGATCTATCAGGCGTGCCTGCTGCGCTTCCGTCCGATCATGATGACGACCATGGCCGCGCTGCTCGGCGCCGTGCCGCTCATACTGGGCAGCGGCGCGGGCAGCGAACTGCGCCGGCCGCTCGGCATCGCTATCGCGGGCGGCCTGATCGTGAGCCAGGCGCTCACGCTCTTCACCACGCCCGTGATCTATCTCGCGTTCGACTCGCTCGCGCAGCGCATGAGGCAGCGCTTCGGCGGCTCGCCCTCGTCGCCCTCGGCACCGGCCTCGTCCCAGGAGCCGTGACGCGATGAACCTGTCCCGTCCGTTCATCGCCCGCCCCGTCGCTACCACGCTGCTCGCGCTCGGCATCGCGCTCGCCGGCGTGTTCGCCTTCACGAAGCTGCCCGTCGCGCCCCTGCCGCAGGTGGACTTCCCCACCATCTCCGTGCAGGCCACGCTGCCCGGCGCGAGCCCCGAGACCGTGGCGACAAGCGTGGCGAGCCCGCTCGAACGCCACCTCGGCAGCATCGCCGACGTCACCGAGATGACCTCCCAAAGCTCAGTGGGCAGCACGCGCATCACGCTGCAATTCGGCCTGAACCGCGACATCGACGGCGCCGCGCGCGACGTGCAGGCCGCCATCAATGCGGCGCGCGCCGACCTGCCGGCAAGCCTGCGCTCGAACCCCACCTACCACAAGGTCAACCCCGCCGACGCGCCGATCCTGATCCTCGCGCTCACCTCGCCCACGCTCACGGCGGGCCAGCTCTACGATTCCGCGGCGACCGTCCTGCAGCAGTCGCTCTCGCAGGTGGACGGCGTGGGCGAAGTGGACGTGAGCGGCTCGGCCAACCCGGCCGTGCGCATCGAACTCGAACCGCACGCGCTCTTTCACTACGGCATCGGGCTCGAAGACGTGCGCGCGGCGCTTGCCTCGGCCAATGCGAACAGCCCGAAGGGCGACATCGAGTTCGGCCCGCAGCGCTTCCAGCTCTACACCAACGACCAGGCGAGCAAGGCGAGCCAGTACAAGGATCTCGTCATCGCCTACCGCAACGGCGCGGGCGTGAAGCTCTCGGACCTGGGCGAAGTGGTCGATTCGGTGGAGGACCTGCGCAACATCGGCCTCGCCAACGGCAAGCGCTCCGTGCTCGTGATCCTGTACCGCCAGCCCGGCGCGAACATCATCGAGACGGTGGACCGCGTGATCGCGATGCTGCCGCAGTTGAAGGCCTCGCTGCCCGCCAGCGTCGAGGTGATTCCCACCTCCGACCGTTCCGTGACGATCCGCGCCTCGCTCAAGGACACCGAGCGCACGCTCATGATCGCCGTGGCGCTCGTGGTCATGGTGGTGTTCCTGTTCCTGCGCAACTGGCGCGCGACGCTCATTCCGAGCGTCGCGGTGCCGATCTCGATCATCGGCACCTTCGGCGCGATGTACCTGATGGGCTTCTCGCTCGACAACCTCTCGCTGATGGCGCTCACCATCGCGACAGGCTTCGTCGTGGACGACGCCATCGTCGTGCTCGAAAACATCTCGCGCCACATCGAGAACGGCGTGCCGCGCCTGCAGGCGGCGCTGCTGGGCGCGCGCGAAGTGGGCTTCACGGTGCTCTCGATCAGCGTCTCGCTCGTCGCCGTGTTCCTGCCCATTCTGCTGATGGGCGGCATCGTGGGGCGCCTCTTTCGCGAGTTCGCGCTCACGCTCTCGCTCGCCATTGCGGTGTCGCTGCTGGTCTCGCTCACGCTCACGCCGATGATGTGCTCGCGCCTGCTCGACGAGCCGCACGAGAAAGCGGCCGAGGGCCGCTTCGCGCAGTGGCTCGAACGCGGCTTCATGACCCTGCAACGCGGCTACGAGCACACGCTCGGCTGGGCGCTCGCGCATCCACTTTTCGTGCTGCTCACGCTCGTCGCGACGATCGCGCTGAACGTCGCACTCTACGTGGTCGTACCCAAGGGCTTCTTCCCGCAGCAGGACACCGGGCGGCTCACGGGCGGCATCGTCGCCGATCAGGCCACCTCGTTCCAGGCGATGAAGGTCAAGTTCGCGGAAATGATGCGCATCGTGCAGTCCAATCCCGCCGTGGATTCGGTGGCGGGCTTTTCCGGCGGACGGGCGACCAACTCGGGCTTCATGTTCGTCTCGCTCAAGCCGAAAAGCGAGCGCAAGCTCTCCGCCGACGTGGTGATCGCGCAGCTACGCGGGCCGCTTTCGAGCGTGGCGGGCGCGCGCACCTTTCTGCAGGCCGTACAGGACATCCGCGTGGGCGGCCGGCAGTCGAACGCGCAGTACCAGTTCACGCTGCTCGCCGACAACACGACAGACCTCTACAAGTGGGGGCCGAAGCTCACCGAGGCATTGCAATCGCGTCCCGAGCTTGCCGACGTGAACTCGGACCAGCAGCAAGGCGGCCTCGAGTCGATGGTCACGATCGACCGCGCGAGCGCCGCGCGCCTGAATATCACGCCTTCGCAGATCGACAACACGCTCTACGACGCCTTCGGCCAGCGCCAGGTCTCGACGATCTACAACCCGCTCAACCAGTACCACGTCGTGATGGAAGTCGCGCCGCAATACTGGCAAAGCCCGGAGATGCTCGACCAGATCTGGGTGAGCACCTCGGGCGGTCCCGCCAGCGGTTCGCAGAGCACCAACGCGACGGCGGGCACCGTGAGCGCGCCGTCCACGACCGCGGGCGGCGCGGCCGCAGCCACGGCGGCAAGCGCAGCCGCCATCGCAGCCGACTCGGCGCTCAACCTCGCGATCAACTCGCTCGCGGCCAGCGGCAAGTCGAGCGCTTCTTCGGGCGCAGCGGTTTCCACGGCGCAGGAGACGATGATTCCGCTTTCGGCCATCGCCTCGTTCGGGCCCGGCACGACCCCACTCTCGGTCAATCACCAGAGCCAGTTCGTCGCCTCGACGATCTCGTTCAACCTGCCGCCCGGCAAGTCGCTTTCGGACGCCACCGCGGCCATCTACGACACGATGGGCGAGATCGGCATGCCCGCCACGATCCATGGCAGCTTCCAGGGCACGGCGCAGGCGTTCCAGCAGTCGCTCGACAACCAGCCGATCCTGATTCTCGCGGCGCTGGCCGCCGTATATATCGTGCTCGGCATCCTTTACGAGAGCTACATCCATCCGCTCACGATCCTCTCCACGCTGCCTTCGGCCGGTGTGGGCGCGCTGCTTGCGCTGCTGCTCTTCAAGACGGAGTTCAGCATCATCGCCTTGATCGGCGTGATCCTGCTGATCGGCATCGTCAAGAAGAACGCGATCATGATGGTGGACTTCGCCATCGCGGCATCGCGCGAAGGCCTGAGCTCGCGCGACGCGATCCATCAGGCGTGCCTCCTGCGCTTTCGGCCGATCATGATGACGACGTGCGCGGCCCTGCTTGGCGCGCTGCCGCTGGCGTTCGGGACGGGCGAAGGCGCGGAGCTGCGCGCGCCGCTCGGCATTTCGATCGTGGGCGGGCTGATCGTGAGCCAGATGCTCACGCTCTATACGACGCCGGTCGTTTATCTGTATATGGACCGGCTGAGGGTGTGGTGGGAAAGCCGGGGGGTGCGGCCTGCGGAGGCGGGGGCTGAGTGACGGCCGGTAGCGGGGGGCAATTCGAGTGCGACATCTCTTCAAAGCCGCTGCGCCATGGCCAGCGTGAAGATCCGCGTCCAGCGCCTCGCCTCGCGCTCGCTCGCCATCGGCACATTCCAGACAGGGCGCTTCGCATCGGCGACATCGAGCGCTACGCGCCATTGCCCCGCCTCGCGCGCCGGCTGCGCGCCGCGCAGGTGCGCGAAGATATAGGCGCCCTGCGCCGCGCCGAGCGTCAGCTCGCACAGGCGCTTGCCCGCCGCGAGCCGCACCGCGCCCCATTCGCCCGACATGCCGTGGGTCCAGTCGCCGTCGCCGCGCAGGTTCGGCGCCACGTCGCGGCGGCGCTGCCACCACCGGGCGGCAAGCGCCACGAGCACGGCGGCAACGACCACCGCCGCGGCCACCGCGACATCCATGCCGAACCGCTGCGCGAGCGCGTGAAACGACACCACCGCGCCGTAAACGAGCGCGGCGAACGCAAACAGCAGAACGAGAATGGGCATGCGACGAACCGGCGCGGCCAGCGCGGCAACTATTGCTTCGGATGCTGCGCGGCCCACTCCTTCACGGCGCGCAGCGTGTTCTCGACGTGCTGGTCGGGCGAGAGGCTCGTGTACTCGTAGATGATCTTGCCGTCGGGCGCGATCACATAGGACACGCGGTTGGCCATCGACTCGTGCATCGGCATCGCGGCGTCATACGACTTGATGATCTTCGAGTCTTCGTCGGCGGCCACCGGGAACTTGCTGCGGCATTCGCTCACCGAAAACTTCGTCAGCGTATCGATATTGTCGTGCGACACGCCGATCACGGTCGCGCCGTACTTCTTGTACTCGTCCACGGCTTCGGCAAACTCGTGGGCCTCGATCGTACAGCCTTTCGTGAACGCGGCCGGATAGAAGTAGAGCACCACCGGCCCCTTCTTCAGTTCGTCGGCGAGCGTGTACGTGTAGGTCTTGCCGCCAAGCGACGCCTCGGTCGTGAAGTCCGGCGCAGCGTCGCCGGGCTTGAGCGTCGCGTCGGCCGTGAGTGCGTAGAGCGAGAGTCCGGCGCACAGCAACGCCGCGACGCCTGCCGCGATGAATCGGGATTTCATGTCGATGCTCCTCTCGATGGCTCGCCGCGCGCCTCGTCGGCCCGGGCACGGCCGGGCGGCCGCGCGGCGATGGCGTCATTGGACCATACAATCGCGGCGGGCGCAGGCGGGCGCTCTACGCGCCTCCGCCCGGCCTCAGCCGTCGGCGTAAGCGGTGAACCAGGCGCCCGCCCACAGGTTCAGCTCGGCGAGCAGCGGCAAGGTCAGCGAGGCGAACACGCCGCCCGCGGCGGCGGCGATCGACTGCGCCGTCTGATGGTCGCCCCGCTCGGCGCTCATGGCGATGCGCAGCAGCGTGCCCAGCTCGCCGTGATGGCCGTCCACGGCCCGGCTGATCGCCGGCGAGAGCCCGAGGCGTTCGAGCGTATGGGCCGGCGTCGAGCCCACCAGCACGTGCACGAGGGAAAAAATGCCGGCCATGAACGCGGCATCGGCAAAGTCGGAATTGTTCGGATACAGGCTGCGCGCCGCCAGCTCCATGAAGTGCGAGCGCGTGCCGGCCAGTTGTACGAGCGGGTCCGAGCCCCACGGCAGGTCGCGTCCGCTCGCATAGAGCAGCAGTTGCGCCCAGCGCGCGATCTGGCGCGTGCCGGCGGCGAGCACAGCTTCGCGCAGCGAGGCGATGGGCCGCGCGGGCGCATAGGCGCTCGAATTCACGAGCCTCAGCAGTTGCACGACGACGCCCGGATGGTTGCGCAGCTCCCGTTCGAGCTCGGCCACGCCGACGTCGCTCGCCACGAGCGCGAGCAGGCGCACGAGCGCGAGGCGCGACGTGCGCACACGCGGCGCGCGCAGCACCTGCGGGCGCGCGAAGAAATACCCCTGAAACAGCTCGAAGCCGAGCGAGCGCGCCAGCTCGAAGTCCTCGCTCGTCTCGACCTTCTCGGCAATCAGCGTCTTGCCTGTCGCACGAATCGTCGCGGTGATCTCGGGCAGCATGCCGCGCTCGGTCTGTATGAGGTCGACCTTGACGATGTCCGCGCAGGGCAGCCCCTTCAGCAGGTTCTCCGAGATCACGCTCACGTCGTCCAGCGCAATGCGGTAGCCCGCGCGGCGCAGCAATGCAAGACGCTCGATGAGCGCGTCGTCGAAACGCACGTGCTCGAGCACTTCGAGCACGAAGCGGCCGGGCGGCAGCAGATGGATGATGTCGTCGAAGAGCAGCTCGCGGCTCACGTTCACGTAGCCGTAATGGCGCCCGAGCACGGCCGGCACGCCGAGCTGTCCCATCGTGCGCGTCATGACCTGGGCGGTCGCGAGCGCGTCGTCGTCGATGTCCGCGCGGTTGTGCGCGCCGCCGCGGAACAGCAGTTCGTAGGCCGTCAGCGCGCCGCCGCAATCGAGAATCGGCTGGCGGCCCAGATAGACGAACGGTTGCGCGGCCGGCACAGGGCCGCCGCCCGCGCCCCGCGCGGCGGGGATCGCCGCCCTGTCGGACGCTGACGATGAATCGGACATGGCGTATGACTCGAACAGATGGAATGGCCGGCGGCGCGACGTCCCGCAAGACCGGTGCTGCGGCCGGCCGCGCCGTGTCGCTGCGCCCGTTATTCATTGCGCATGACGCAAGCGTGCCGACCCGCGCCACTTTAACCGAATCCGCGTGCCAGCGGAGCGCCAGGACGGTGCCGCGGCGCGCCACGGCGAATTTTCTTTCCAGGCGCTAAAGATTTTCCCCATCCGGTCGATAACTCCCTCTGATGGGCGCCTTCAGCCAGAAGGCGGATGCCGGTTCGCGGCCTCCGCGGCTCGGGCGCCCTGCGAAGACACACGCCACACATGAGCCGTATGGAACAGGGTTGTCAGCGATAGACATGGAAGCGAACAGGATCACGGCGCCCCGCCCGGGCTGGATGCGCACGGTCATCGACCGGATTCGCGCGCTCGCCGGTCGCCCCGACGGCTCCGATGGCCCTGATGGTCGTTCGCGCGCCCCGCTCGCGCCCGTCACCCGCCCTGCGCCCGTCCGTCCTCCGGAGCCAGAACCGCAACCGCAGCGCTCTCACGAAGCGCCGGCCGCGCATGCCTCGTCCGACGCCGCGGACGCGGTCTCGCGCTCGTTCGAGGAAACCGCGAGCCCGGTGGACTTCCTCGTGCATGTCGACCGCAGCCTGCGCTTTCTCTACGTCTCGGACGCGAGCCTGCGCTTCGCGGGCTACCACCGCGAGTTCCTGCTCGGCGCCACGCTGCAGGACATCGTCGCCCCCGATCATCTGCAACGGCTCGACGCCCTCTTCGATCGCGCGGCAACCACCGGCGCGGTCGAGAAAGACACGGTCGATCTCGTGAAGGCGCTCACCTATCCGCTCGCCGTGGAGCTGCGCGTACAGCGCGCATCCTATGCGGGAAGGGACGGCTTCGCCGTGGCGGGCTTCGACGTTTCGGGCTGGCTGCGTGAGCAGCAGCGTCTCACGCACGCCCTGCACCACGATCCGCTGACGGGCCTGCCCAACCAGACGGCGCTCGCGCCCGAGCTCGAACGCGTGCAGGCCGAAGCCGACCTGTACGGCGTGCCGGTCGCGCTGCTGCTGCTCGACCTCGACGACTACCAGCGCGTGAACCGTGCGCTCGGCTACGATGCCGGCGACGAACTGCTGCGCGAAACCGCGCGGCGCCTCACGCATATCGCGCTGCAGGGCGAGCTGATCGCGCGCACGGGCAGCGACGAGTTCGCCATCGTCATTACGCCGCAGCCGCACGGCGATCCGGGCGAAGTGCCGGTCGCGGCCGAAGCGCTGGCGCGGCGCCTGCTCGCCTCGATCCTGCAGCCCTACACGTTTCGCAACCAGCCGGTGCACCTCTCGGCGAGCATCGGCATCGCGTTCCATCCGGCCCAAAGCGCGGCCGACACGGCGCCTCACGCGGACCCGACACCGCTCATCCGGCGCGCCGACCAGGCGCTCCAGCAGGCCAAGGCCGCGGGCGGCAACACGCTGATGCTGCACGTGCCCGACGACGATCCCGCCGACGCGCTGCGCCTGAAGCTCGAGTCGGACCTCTACGACGGCGTGCGCAACGGCGAGTTCTCGCTGCACTTCCAGCCGATCACGAGCAGCGCCACGCGCGGCGTGGTCGGCGTGGAGGCGCTGATCCGCTGGCAGCATCCCGTGCACGGTCTCGTGCCGCCCTCCACATTTATTCCGCTTGCGGAATCCGTCGGCCTGATCAATTATCTCGGCAACTGGGTATTGAAGGCTGCCTGTATGCAATTGACCCAATGGGACGAGCAAGGCATTTCATTGCAGTACGTCGCGGTCAACGTATCGCCGCAGCAGTTCCGCAATCCGCGTTTCAAGGATAGCGTTCAGGAAGCGATCGAGCTCACCGGCGTCGATCCGCGCCGCCTCGTCTTCGAGATCACCGAAAGCCTGCTGATGCAGGACCCGCAGCATGCCAAAACGTTGCTCGAAGAATTGACGGGGCTCGGCATCCGTTTCGCCGTGGACGACTTCGGCACCGGCTACTCCAGTCTTGCTTATCTGCAGCGCTTCCCGCTCTCGAAGCTGAAGATCGACCGCAGCTTCGTCGAGAACCTGCTCACGTCGCGCAACGACCAGGCTATCGTGAACGCCGTGGTGGGCCTCGCGCGCACGCTCGACCTCGAGATCGTCGCCGAAGGCGTGGAAACCGAAGCGCAGCGCGAATTGCTCACGAAGCTGGGCTGCGATCACATTCAGGGTTGGCTCGTGTGCAAGGCGCTCCCGTCCGAGGAGCTGGCGCGGCGGTTCAATGCGCGCTCGCTCTACGTTCATGAGGTACAGTGATGCGCTCAACCGACAAGGCGAGGCGTTCGCGGAATTGACATGGTTCAGATGGTAAAGGCAGTCCTGCTAGACCGGCTATGGGCACGCATGAACGAGCGTGGCGATTTTCCCATGCTGTCGCAGTCGCTGCGCACCACGGTCGCCGCGATGACCAACGACGACTACGATTTCAACGCGCTCGTGCAGGTCGTGCTGTCCGACTTCGCCCTCACGCAGAAGGTATTGCGCCTCGCAAACTCGGCCATGTACATGGCGTTCGGCGGCAATATCACCACCGTCACGCGCGCGCTGATGGTGCTCGGCATGGACGCCGTGGGCCATCTCGTGGTGGGTCTGAAGATCGTCGACCATTTCCATCACAGCGCGCCGCGCCGCATCGACGCGAAGCTCGAACTGAATCGCACCATTCTCTCGGGCTGCGTCGCGCGCAAGCTCACCGAGCGCGGCGACCTGCGCGCGGGCGAGGAAGCCGTGGTCTGCACGCTGATGCGCCAGGTGGGCAAGCTGCTCGTCGTGTTCTATCTCGAAGCCGAGTGGGACCAGATACGGCGCGAGTGCGACGAGGGCGCGGCCGAGGACGAGGCCTGCATCGCCGTGCTCGGCGTGACGTTCGACGAAATCGGCCAGGAAGCCGCGACGCGCTGGCGCATGCCCGGGATGATCCGCGAAGGCATGGGCGAATTCGACCCGCAGGGCAACGAGCCGCGCCAGGTGCAGTGGCTGCGCGCGATCACGAACTACTCCACCGAAGTGGCGCGCGTCCTGACGACGCCCGACCTGACCGACGAGATGCGCGAGGCGCATATCGCGGACCTCGCGAACTACTACGGCCGGGCGCTCGGCACCGATCCGGAAGTGCTCGTGCAGATGAGTCTCGCACTGGCCAACGAGGAGGCCGACGACGGCGTGATGCGCGAGATCGTCGAGCTGCGCGCCAACGCGGACGCCATCGCGCGCGAGGCGCTCGATCCGGAGGCACGCATTGCGGCAGGCGTGGAAGATTTGCGCGCATTGCCGCCCGACAGCCCGTTCGGCGCGGCCCTCACGCTTGCGAACGAGACGGTGCTCGCGGGCCTCGGCTTCGCGCGCACGGTGGTGTTCGTGCGCGAAGGCGCGAACATGTTCGCGGCGCAGCGCGGCTTCGGTCCCGGCGTCGAAGGCAAGCTGCCGAAACTGCATTTCAACGCGGCATTTCAGCCCGACGTGTTCCATCTGGCCATCGCGAACTCGGTCGGCATCTTCATCGAGAACGCGCGCGACGCGAAGATGATCTCGCGCCTGCCCGCGTGGTACCGCTCGAGCTTTGACGACACGCGCGCCTTCGTCCTCCTGCCCGTGGCGGCCGAAGGCGATCAGCCCGTGGCGCTGCTCTACGGCGACTGGTTGCTCGATCAGGAGCCGAGGCGCATCTCGCAGAAGGAAATGAGCGTGCTCAACGATCTCGCCCGCGAACTCGCGCGGTTCTTCTCGGCGAGCTCCGCCAACGTTTGAACGGCCGGAGCCAGGCGGTCTGCTAAAGACAAAGGGGCGGTGCATCGCACCGCCCCTTTGTCTTGATGCCCGTACGTAGCGGCCGCATGGCCGGCCGCCCGCGCTCAGTCGTCGATTCGCTCCAGCCCCGTCGCCTCGGCATTGCGGTCCGCCATGCCCGCCCATTCGCCCGCTGCGAGGGCAAGCGCCGCGACCGCGCTCGCGTCGAGCGGCGCGAGCTGCGTGCAGGCCATGTCGACGACGTCCCAGTCGCCGCGCTCCAGCGCCTGAATCACGTCGAGCAGCCGGCCCAGCACACCCTCGCGACCCACGATCGCCGCCCGAATGGGACGCGCGAGCGTGAGCATGTCGACGGTCGCGGCAAGCGGGCCGCCGAACACGGCATCGACGAACGAGAACACGCCCGCGAGAAACGCCGCATCCTGCTCGTCGCGCCCGGCCTCCGGCAACTGGCTCACCGCGAGTTCCATGAAGCGCGCGCGCGTGGCCGCGAGCTGCAGCAGCGGATCGTCTTCGAGCGAGACCTTGCGGCCGTCCGCGTAGAGCAGCAACTGGGTCCAGCGCGCAATGCGGTTGGTGCCCGTCGCGTTGATTGCCTCGCGCAGCGTGGACACCTTGTGCCCGCTTCCGAAGCTCGGCGAGTTCACGAGCCGCATCAGATGCATCACGAGCACGGGATTCAGCTTCAGCTCGGCTTCGAGCTGCGCGACGGTCGGCTCCGAAGCGAGCAGTTGCAGCAGGTTCAGGAGCGCCTGGCGCGGCGCGCTCGCGCGGCGTCCGCCACCCTGCGGCTTTGCGAAGAAATAGCCCTGGAACCGGTCGAAGCCGAGCGTGTGCGCGCGTTCGAAATCGGCCTGATTCTCCACGCCCATCGCCACCAGAATCTTGCCCGCCGCCTTCAGCACGCTCGCGAACTTCGGCAACAGCACGGGCTCGATGCGGCGCAGATCGATCTTGACCGCTTCCACATACGGCAGCAGCTTCGCGAAGGCTTCGTTCGCCTCGGTAACGTGATCGAGCGCGAACCGGTAGCGGCGCCCGTGCAGTTGCGTGAGCCGCGCCACGAGCGCGGGGTCCGCGCCGATATCGAGCGGCAGTTCGAACATCACTCTGGCGGCCGGCAGGCGCAGCACGGCCTCGTCGAACAACGCGTCGCGCGTCACGTCGAGCCAGCCCGGGTGTTCCACCAGCGCCGCGCGCACCGCCGGCGCCGCGAACGCTGCGATGAGTGCGGAGCCCGCCGCCGCTGGCGCTTCGGGGTCGTCGCCGCGATCGATCACGCGCGGCAGCATCTCATAGCCGCACAACATGCCATCCCGGTCGAGCAAGGGTTGGCGGGCAAAGTCAATGTCGTACCGGTTCGCGGCTGAATCGTCTCCCGCGGCTCCTGGCATGGGTGGCCGATCGGCGGCATTCAAGCTCATGGGGTCCCTCGCGTAGCGCCCTGCTGCACGCTGCTGCATGTGGCGTCTGGTTCTTTCTGGTTCTTGATAAGGTCGATGCAGGGTGCCGTGCCTTGCGCGACACGCCCCGGCAAATCCTTACCGATTCTATCCTGTCCAGTACGACCGGAATACGTCGGCACGCGCCGATTCGGCAATATTTTTGGCCTCGCTGTACGCGAGGCCGGCACCGCTCTCGCTTTGCAGACGACGCTGCGTCCGTCCATACCGTACGAGCAAAGGGGTCAAATCTTGCCACTCATTTCGGAATCCATATCAATCTGCCGAAAAAACAACCGGCCGGATACGCTCCGGCCGATTATTTTGCCTGGGTCGTACCGACTCGAACTTACTTCAGCACGACTTTCACGTCGAAGTATTTCGCGGCCAGGCGGTCGATCGTGCCGTCCGCCTTCAGTTCCTTGATGGCCTCGTTCAACTCGCCTTTCAACTGCGCGTCGCCCTTGCGCACGCCGTAGCCCACGCCCGAGCCCAGCAGCTTCTCGTCGGTCACGGCCGGGCCGGCGAACGCGAATCCGGCGCCTTGCGGACGGTTCAGGAAGCCCTTCGCGGCAGCCTCGCCGTCCTGAAACGCGGCGTCGAGCCGGCCCGAAGCGAGGTCGGCGTAAATCTGGTCCTGGGTCTGGTACGGCACGACGTCGACGCCCGCCGGCGCCCACTTCGCCTTCGCGTAGGCTTCCTGGATCGTGCCCTGCAGCACGCCCACATGCTTGCCCTTGAGCGATTCGGCGGTCGGCAGAAGCGGGCTGCCCTTCTTCGCGATCATCTGGTTCGGGATCGCGTAGATCGGGTCGGTGAAGTCGATGGCCTGACGGCGCTGCTCGGTGATCGTCATGTCCGAGTTGATTGCGTTGAACTTGCGCGCCTCGAGGGCCGGAATCAGCCCGTCGAACGAGTTCTCCACCCACACGCACTTCGCCTTGAGCTTCGCGCAAACCGCGTTGCCCACGTCGATATCGAAGCCTTGCAGTTCGCCCGCGGGCGACTTCGACTCGAACGGCGCATAAGACGCCTCCACGCCGAAGCGGATTTCCTTGATGTCGGCGGCCTGTGCGGCGCCGGCCGCGAGAGTGGCGGCCGTGCAGAATGCGAGAGCGGCCAGCTTGTTCCAGTTCGTTTTCATGTGTCTCTTTCCAGTCAGATATGACGCGCTATGGCGCGCCGGCACAGGATCGCTGCGCCAATATCGCGGCTCAAACGGAGGCCCTCTTTGTGGTGCACCGCAACAACCGCGAGGGCGCAATTGTACAGCGGGTGCACAAGGGGTCGGTCGGCGCACGAGGCTGCGGCGCGCGGGCGAACTTGCAAATGGATGTCGTGGATGCGCAAGCGCGGCTACGGCGCCTGGAACGCCACGCTCGCGCCGCCGCTTCAGGCAAGCGCGCCGAGTGTGGCGGCCGTCGTCTCGACGACGAGCAGGCCCGCGCGCAAGCCTGGCTTGACGGCGGGATTGGGAAAGACGATGCGCTCTTCGTCGTGCGCGACGACGTAGCGATAATCGCCGTCGTTGGCAAGCACCGTGCCGCGCACGAACGGCGTGAAATTCGGCACGTCGGCAGCCACGTGCAGTTCGAATGCGCCGCTTTGCTTCGTGATCTGGCCGATCACCGTAAAGACGCGCGGCAGCGGCGCATGCGCGTCGGGTGCCGCGCCCGCCACGAGGCGGCGCACGGCTGCATCCGCGTTGGCGAAGCGCGCGAGGTCGTTCTGGCCGAAGGGCTGCACCTTGCCGAGTTCGAGCGTGCAGGCCGTGGCGCCGCAGGTTCCGGCCGTGAACGCCGAATAGGTCGTGCCCTTTTCCGTGTGGATCAGCACACAGCCGATGCGTGCGTCGGCGAGCCACGCGAACATCGCACGCGACAGCGCGGCGTTCGTCGCATTGCCGATATACGGCAGCAGTGCGAACTGTTCGAACGCGGAGGCGCGGATCGCCGTGTGCATGTCGAGGTGCCAGCGCGCGTGCGGCGCGTCGGCCGCCGCAGTGAAAAAGCGCTGTGCATGCATTTCGAGCGCAGCGGCGCGCGGCGCTTCTGCGCTCGTCCCTGCCTGTGCATGACGGCCACCGAAGAGGCGGTTCAGATCGTCGTCGAGATAGCGGCGCGCTTCGCGCATGGCACCCACGTTGCCCAGCACCACCAGCAGACGGCACGCAAGCGCCGCGCGCCCCGCCGCGATATCGGCCACATGTTGCGAGAGCAGTTCGATCGGCGCGGTTTCGTCGCCGTGAATCCCGGCCGAAAGCAGCACGCTCCTCGTCGCCGCTTCCACTCGTGACGGCTCGATCTGCAGCACGCCATCGTCGAGCCATTGCCAGCGCGCACCGCTCGCGCTGGTCCCGCGCGCATCGGCGTCGCTCGCGGGGCGTTCGCCCGCGAGCGTGTAGCGCAGAAAATCGGCGAGCGGCATATCAGCGCTGGAAGTCATAAAGCGAGCCGAGTCCGAGGATCTGCGTGAGCTCGTCGAGCGCCGTGCGCGATTCGGCGAGCAGCATCGGATCGGTCAGGTCGTGCGGCGCGAGGCGGTCGCGATAATGCTTTTCGATCCACGTGTCGAGGCGCGCGAACAGCTTGTCGTCGATCCACACGCCCGGCGCCACCGCCGCGCGCTCGGCCTCCGAGAGCGCCACGCGCAGCCGCAGACACGCCGGGCCGCCGCCGTTTTTCATGCTCTCGCGCAGCTCGAACACGAGCACTTCGTCGATCGGACCGCTCGTCACAACGAGTTCGTCGAGGTAGTTCGCCACACGCGGATTCTCGCGGCATTCCTGCGGCACCACGAGGATCTGCGTGCCGTCCGCGCGGCTCAGCAACTGGCTGTTGAACAGATACGACGACACGGCATCCGCCACGCTCACCTGCGCATCCGGCACCTCGATCACGTGGAACGGCGCGCTGTGCGCCGCGAGCTTTCCACGCAGTTCGTCGTACACGGCCTTCTGCTCCACGAACGCCAGCTCGTGGCAGAACAGCGTGCTGCGGTTGCCCACGGCGATCACGTCGTTATGGAACACGCCGGCATCGATCACGTCGGGGTTCTGCTGCGCGAACACGGTCGCATCCTCGGCAAGACCATGGCGCTGCGCGACTGCGCGGCTCGCCTCGAAGGTCTGCCGCGCCGGGAAGCGCTTCGGCTCGGGGCCGCGGCGGTACTCGCTGCGGCCGTAGACGAAGAACTCCACGCCGCGCCCGCCATACTGCGCGCAAAAACGCGTGTGGTTGGCCGCGCCCTCGTCGCCGAGCGCGGGCGTGCCCGGCAACGCGTCGTGCACGACGAAATGCGACGGATCGGCGAAAATCGCGCCGAGCGTGCGGCGCGTGGCCTCGTGCTCGATGGCGCGATGCAGCTTGCTGCACAGGTTCGCGGGCGTGAAATGCACGCGGCGGTCGGGCGTGTCGGCCGAGGGGCTCACGGTGGCCGCGTTTGCCGTCCACATGGCCGACGCGGAACTCGCCGCCGCGAGCAGTTCGGGCGCCTCCTTCGCGGCCTTCGCGATAGCTTCGGCATCCTTGCCGGTGAAGCCGAGCTCGCGCAGGAGGCGGATCGACGGCCGCTCCTGCGGCGGCAGCACGCCCTGGGCAAAGCCGAGGTCGGCGAGCCGCTTCATCTTTCGGAGTCCCTGGCGTGCGGCGGCCTTCGGGTTCGCAACGGACTTCTCGTTGTTCTGCGACGCCACGTTGCCGAACGACAGGCCGGCATAGTTGTGGGTCGGGCCGACGAGTCCGTCGAAGTTGGCTTCAAGGGTTTGCATCGTCGATCCTCTTCAGAAGTGCAGGCCCGGCGAAACGCTCGCGGGCATTTGCAGTTGCGCGCTTTCCACCGACGCCATCGGGTAGGCGCAGTAGTCGGCCGCGTAATACGCGCTCGGGCGCTGGTTGCCGGAGCGGCCCGTGCCGCCGAAGGGCGCGCCGCTCGACGCGCCGTTGGTGGGACGGTTCCAGTTGACGATGCCTGCGCGGATGTCGCGCGCGAACCGGTGCCAGAGCGCTTCGTCGTCGGCGAGCAGGCCCGCCGAGAGACCGTAGGCCGTATCGTTCGCCCGCGCGATCGCCTCGTCGAAATCCGCGTAGCGCGTTACCTGGGCGAGTGGTCCGAAGTGCTCTTCGTCGGGCAGATCGGCCACGCCGGTTACGTCGAGAATCGCGGGGCTCACGAAGCCGAGCGACGGGTCGCGCTGCGCCATCGTCAGCAAGGCGCGCGCGCCGCGCTCGATCAGCATGCCCTGCGTGCTCACGAGCTTCGCGGCCGCGCGCGCCGAGATCACGGCGCCCATGAATGGCTGCGGATCGGCGTCGTATTCGCCCACGGCAATGCGCTCGCTCACCTCGACGAAACGCGCGAGGAAACGATCGCCGAATGCGCCCGTCGGCACGAGAATGCGGCGCGCGCAGGTACAGCGCTGCCCCGCCGAAAGAAACGCCGACTGGATCGCATGGTGCACGGCCGCGTCGATATCCGCCACCGGCGCGACGACGAGCGGGTTGTTGCCGCCCATTTCAAGCGCGAGCACGATCTCGGGCCGGCCGCCGAACTGCCGGTGCAGCAGCGTGCCGGTGTCCGAACTGCCCGTGAAGAAAAGCCCGTCGATCTGGCGATGATTCGCGAGCGCGATGCCCGTGTCGCGCTCGCCCTGCACGAGGTTCAGCACGCCCGCGGGCAGGCCCGCTTCGCGCCAGAGCTCGACTGTCACGCGCGCGACGTCGGGCGCAAGCTCGGACGGCTTGAACACCACGGCGTTACCGGCAATCAGCGCCGGGACGATATGGCCATTGGGCAGGTGCCCCGGGAAGTTGTACGGCCCGAACACGGCGACGACGCCATGCGGACGGTGCCGCAGCACGGCGACGCCGTCGGCCATCGGCGTGCGCTTCTCGCCGGTACGCTCGCCGTAGGCCGTGATCGAGATCGCGACCTTCGCGGCCATGGACGCCGCCTCGGTGCGCGCTTCCCACAGCGGCTTGCCGGTCTCGCGGCCGATGGCCTGCGCGAGCTGCTCCTTGCGTTCGGTGACGAGCGCGGCGAAGCGGCGCACGATCTCGCAGCGCGCTTCGAGCGGCGTCTGCGACCAGGCGCCGAACGCGCGGCGCGCAGCGCTCACGGCACGGTCTACCTCTTCCGCGGTCGCGGCCTGGCCGCTCCACACCGTCTCGCCGGTGCCCGGGTTGCGCGAGGCGAATGCCGGGCCCGAAGCCGCGCACCATTGCCCATCGATGAAAAGCTCGTTCATGAGTATTCCTATAGATGCTTTTGTGCGGGACCGAGCACGCGCACAGGATCGCCCGCCGCCACGTTCAGCGCCGCCGCTTCCTCGGCGTTCAGCGTGAACACGCCGTCGCGTACCGTACCGGGCGCAAAGCCCACGCGGAAGTCGCTGGACGACGTGTTCGAAACGAGTGAGCGCACGCCCTTTATATCCTGTCCATCCTGGACTCCCACCTCAAGCGTGCCGATCTCGACAGGCACCACCACGCTCTCGCGCACCGTGCGCAGGTCGGCGATATGGCATTCGAGCACGGGGCCTGCATCGAAGATGTCGACGTGATTCTCGTAGCGCAGGCCCTCGGCTTCGAGCATGCGGCGCGCGGGAATCGTGTCGGCATGAGTGAGGCCCACTGCGGCTTGTGCCTCGTCGGGCAGCAGCTCGACATAGACCGGATGGCGCGGCATCAACTCGGCGAGGAAGGATTTGCGGCCGTGCGCGCTCAGGTAGTCGGCGGCATTGAAGTCGATCTGATAGAAGTGCGAACCGACTGCGCGCCAGAACGGCGAGGTGCCGTCCGCGTCGAAATGGCCGCGCAGCTCTGCGCAAATGCGTTCCGGGAAGCGGTCGCGGAACTGCGCGATGAACATGAAGCGCGAGCGCGACAGCAAGCTGCCCACGCCGCCCGTGCGGTAGCGCGGCGAGAGGAACAGCGAGCAGACCTCGGCATAGCCCGTGAGGTCGTGCGAGATGTTGAGCGCGCGCATGCGCGTCCAGATGCCGAGATCCTGGCTCGCATGCACGACCGTGCTCACGCGGTAGTTGTAGAACGGCTGCTGCAGGCCCACCGCCGTTTCGATGCCGCAGACACCCGCCACGTCGCCGGTGGCGGTGTCTTCCATCACGAAGAAATAGCCGGCTTCGGCCTGCGCAGCCTCGCTCGCGAGCGTGCGCCGCGTGCGCGCGATGCGCGCGATCAGCGCGTCGCGGTCCGGCTTGAAGGTGGTGAGGCCGGGGCCGGTCTCCTGGGCTAGCGCGACGAGCGCGTCCACATCGCCCGTCTGCACGACGCGAACCACGATCATTGCGACTCTCCCATCGATTGGTCTTCCGTTGCCGATGTCTCGCGCCACAGCGGCACGCAGCAAACGCTATCGCCGTCCTGCACGCCGAGCGCGGCGCGCGCGGCGGCGTCGAGCGGCGCTTCACCGCGCACGGCGTGGCGCGGCGCGCCTCGCGTTCCTTCAGGCAAGGGCGGAAGATTCGCGAGCACGCAGCGGAATTCGCCCGCACGCTGGCTCGCGACCATCCACGACGCGCCTGGCGCGCCCTCCGCTGCCTCGCACACCGTGCGGCTTTCGTTGGCGACCACTGAAGCCGTGCGGTCCACCTGCGCGGTCAACACGGGGCCCGCGTCGAAGATATCGACATAGCGGTCGGGCTCGAAGCCCTCCTCCAGATGAATCTCGTAGGCAAGCAGCGCGCTCGGGTCCGGCTCCCCCAGCACGCGCTGCGCGGCTTCGGGCAGCAGCGGCACGTAGATCGGATACGCCGGCATCACCTCCGCGATGAAGGTGCGGCTGCGCCCGCCGGAGGCCATTTCGATGTCCTTGAAATCGCGCCCGAAGAACTTGCGCCCCACCGCTTCCCAGAACGGCGACACGCCGGCCTCGTCGGTCACGCCGAGCAGCAGCGAGAACACCTCGGGCGTGAAGCGCCGGCGGTTCATCGCCACGTACATCATGCGAGCGCGCGACATGAGATGCGCGGCGGCGTCGCCGCGCAGCGAGGGGTCGATGTAAAAGCCCGCCAGACGGCTCTTGCCGGTGAGTTCGTGCGACATCTGCAGCGCATGGATCTTGCGGTTCACGTGCAGTTCGCGCGAGGCGTGAATCAGCGCATCGTTGCGAAACGCGTAGAACGGCTCCGAATAGCCCGCCGCCGCCACGAGGCTCGACGTGCCGACAAGCCGCCCCGTTGCCGGGTCTTCCAGCACGAAAAGATAGAACTCCTCACCGGGGAAGTCGACGTCGGCGCGAAACGAATCCTCGGAGAGCGCAATGCGCGCCTCGAGCGCCGCGCGGTCATGCGGCAGCGAATGCAGCACCGGCTGCGCAGTACGCGCCATGCGGGCGATCGCGTCGAGGTCGGCAAGCCTTGCGGGGCGAACGAAAAGCATCGTCGGTCCTGTGTCGGTTGAGTGTCGGCGGATCAGCCGCCGATGACGTCCTCGAAGGCCTGCTCGAGACGCACGAAGCCCTCGGCCAGATCCGCTTCGGGAATGATGAGCGACGGCGCGAAGCGCAGCACGTCCGGGCCCGCGATCAGCATCATCACGCCATGGCTGGCCGCCGCCGCGTTGAAGTCTTTCGCCCGGCCCGCGTAGCGCGCGTTCAATTCGGCGCCGATCAGAAGGCCCTTGCCGCGCACCTCGGCAAACACGTCGAAACGCTCGTGCAGCCCGGCGAGCTTCGCGCGGATCGTCTCGCCGCGCGCCCGCACGCCCGCGAGCACGGCCGGTTCGCTCACGATATCGACCACCTTGCCCGCAATCGCCGCGCCGAGCGGGTTGCCGCCGTAAGTCGTGCCGTGCACGCCCACCTTGAAGTGCGCGGCGATCGCTTCGGTCGTCAGCATCGCACCGATCGGGAAGCCGTTGCCGAGCGCCTTGGCCGTCGTCAGGATATCGGGCGTCACGCCCGTGTCTTCGTACGCATAGAAGTGGCCCGTGCGGCCCACGCCGGTCTGCACTTCGTCGAAAATCAGGAGCGCGCCGTGCGCGTCGCAGGCCTCGCGCAACGCGCGCAGGAAAGCCGGATCGGCCGGGATCACGCCGCCCTCGCCCTGCACCGGCTCGACGATCACCGCGCAGGTTTGCGAGCCGATCGCCGCGCGCGCCGCGTCGATGTCGTTGTACGGCAGATGGCGGATGCCGCCCGGCACCGGCCCGAAACCTTCCGAATACTTCGGCTGACCGCCCACGCTCACCGTGAAGAAAGTGCGGCCGTGGAACGATTGCGTGAACGAAACGATTTCAAACTTCTGCTCGCCGAAACGTTCGAACGCGACCCGGCGGGCGAGCTTGAGCGCGGCCTCGTTGGCCTCGGCGCCCGAATTCGCGAAGAATGCGCGGTCGGCGAAAGTCAGCGCTTCGAGCTTGCGGGCAAGGCGCAGCACCGGCTCGTTCGTGTAGCCGTTGCCGATGTGCCAGAGCTTGCTGCCCTGGTCGTTCAGCACGCGCAGCAGTTCCGGGTGCGCGTGGCCGAGGGCCGTCACGGCGATCCCGCCCGCGAAGTCGATGTAGTCGCGGCCTTCGGTATCCCATACGCGCGAGCCGAGGCCGCGGTCGGGCACGAACGGCGCCGGCGAGAAGCACGGCACCATCACGTCGTCGAAGGTCTTGCGGGTCACAGTCTGGTCGTTCATGGCGGATCCTCTCAGTCTCGAGGCAGGCTCAAAGCAAGCCAGGGGTTCGGGCAGCACGCGCCGCGCATGCGGTGCGCGCATCGATAACAGGTGCAGTGTAGGCAAGCGCGCTGCAAACGTCTTGCGTATGCGCGACACGTTCTTTCGAGGCCGACGTGTTCGTGCGCGGCGCCGGCCCTTTCATGCGGGTTCCGGCGGCTCGACGAGCGCGCCGGCGCGCGGCTCGGCCACCGCGCCGCCGTGCTGGCGTTCGATCCAGTTGCGGCGATCCTCGCGCGGCGTCACGCCAAAACGCTCGCGATAGGCATTCGAGAAATGCGCCGCCGACGAAAACCCGCACGCGAGGCTGATCTGCACGACCGACTTGCTCGTGCGCTGCAGTTGCGAGCGCGCTTTCGCGAGGCGCAGGCCCAGGTAGTACTTCGACGGCATCGCACCGAGGTACTGGCGAAAGAGCCGTTCGAGCTGGCGCCGCGACACGCCCACGAGACCGGCGATCTCGTCGGTGGTGAGCGGGTCCTCGATGTTCGCTTCCATGAGCATGAGCGCGTCGTTCAGGCGCGGATGGCGCTCGCCCGGCGCCGTCACGTAAGGAATGCGCTGGCGCTCGTCGCCGCTTCTGAGCGTGCTCGCGCCAAGCGCGTCGGCAATGCGCGCGGCAAGCTCGGGCCCATGGTCGCGGCCGATCATCGCCAGCATGAAGTCGAGCGTTGCCTGACCGCCCGCGCAGGTCGCGCGATCGCGGTCGATTTCGTAGATGTGCTGCGTGACGATGGTGCGCTCGAATTGCTCGGCGAACTGCTGGTACGTTTCCCAGTTCGCGGCCACGCGATAGCCCTGCAGTTGCCCGGCCATCGCGAGCCACCAGATGCCGTGGTGGATGCCCGTGACGAGCGGCGTGCGCTGGCCTACGCGCGCGAGGCTCGCGAGAAAGAGGCGGTAGTCGGCGAACTGCTGGTAGCGCTCGGTCACGACGATCAGCCAGTCGCACGCGAGCGCGTCGCCGAAAGCGCCGTCGGCGGGCCACTGCGCGCCGCCCGAGAGCGGCACGGGCCGCCCGTTCCACGAAAGCATCTGCCAGCGGTAGAGCGCGCGGCCGTCGATCTCGTTGGCAAGGCTCAACGCGTCGACGATGGGTCCCACGCCCGACATCGACACCGGCGGCAGCGCCACGATCGCCACCTGCGTGGTGCGGCCCGCGCGCGCGGGCGCCGCGCCTTGCGGATTGCCGGGCGCGGCGCTGTTGGGTACGGCGTTCGGCGCCGCGGGCGCGCTGGGGCTGGTACGGATCATCGTCGGAATGCAGGCCTCTTTGCGGCGGGCAGCGGGCGGCGGGTCCTGCTTACTTCAGGCTGCCCGAGAGGAACTGGCGCAGCCGTTCGCTCTTCGGGCTGCCGAGCACGTCGGCAGGCGCGCCCTCTTCTTCCGTGCGGCCCTGGTGCAGGAACATCACATGATTCGAGACGTTGCGCGCGAAGCCCATCTCGTGCGTGACGACGATCATGGTGCGGCCTTCCTCCGCGAGCTTCTGCATCACCTTCAGCACTTCGCCCACGAGTTCGGGGTCGAGCGCCGAGGTGGGCTCGTCGAACAGCATGACGTCCGGGCGCATCGCCAGCGCGCGCGCAATCGCCACACGCTGCTGCTGGCCACCCGAAAGATGCGACGGATACTGCTTCTCCACGCGCGGCGCGAGACCCACTTTTTCGAGGTATTCGCGCGCACGCTCCTCGGCCTCGCGGCGCGGCACACCCAGCACATGCACGGGCGCCTCGATCACGTTCTCGATCACGTTCATGTGCGACCAGAGATTGAAATGCTGGAACACCATTGCGAGCTTCGTGCGAATGCGCTGAAGCTGCCTGTGATCGGCCACTTCGAGGTCGCCGCCACGGCCCGCCTTCGTGCGCACGGCCTCGCCGTCCACCACGATCTCGCCGGCGTTCGGCTTCTCGAGGAAATTGATGCAGCGCAGGAACGTGCTCTTGCCCGAGCCGCTCGCGCCGATAATGCTGATCACGTCGCCCTTCTTCGCATCGAGCGAAACGCCCTTGAGCACCTCGTGGTCGCCATAGCGCTTGTGGATGTCGCGCGCGATCAGTTTGCTCGTGCTCGCCTCGGTCGCGGAGCGGGCTGCGTTCTGCACGTTTTGCGCATTTTGCGTCGTCTGGGACAAGATGGGTCTCCTTCTTGATTCCGGTGGGGCTCGGGGCTATGTGGAGCAGCGCGTCAGTGCTTGCGCACGGCGAGATAGCCGAGCCAGCGGCGTTCGGCACGGCGGAACGCGGCCACCAGCACGAACGATACCGCACAGTAGATGAGCGCCGCGAAGCCGAACGACTCGAACGAGCGGTACGTTGCCGAGTTGGCGTCGCGCGCGACCTTCAGGATGTCGGGTACCGTGGCGGTGAAGGCGACGGTCGTGGCATGCAGCATCAGAATCACTTCGTTACTGTACAGCGGCAGCGCGCGGCGCAGCGCCGAGGGCAGCACGACGCGCCAGTACAGCGTGAACGGACTCATGCCGTAGGCACGCGCGGCTTCCACCTCGCCGTGCGAGGTCGCGCGGATCGCGCCGGCGAAAATCTCGGTCGTGTACGCGCAGGTGTTGAGCGCGAACGCGAGGATCGCGCAGTTCAGGCCGCTGCGGAAAAACGCGTCGAGCAGCGGCTCGGCGCGCACGAAGGCGAGACTGTACACGCCCGTATAGATGAGCAGCAACTGCACATAGAGCGGCGTGCCGCGGAATACATAGGTGTAGAAGCGCACGGGCACCGAGAGCCAGCGGCGCTTCGATACGCGCGCCACCGCGAGCGGCACCGAGAACACGAAGCCGAACCCGACGGAAACGACGAGCAGCCACAGCGTCATCGCGAGGCCCGAAACATGTTCGCCGTCCCAGTAGAGAAAGGCCTTGCCGAACTGCTGAATGATCTCGTTCATGAGGCGTGGTCCCCGCTCGTCAGAGTTGCGCGTGACGCACGCCCGCCGAATAGCGGCGTTCGAGCCAGATCAGCGCGAAGTTCGAGACGGTCGTGATCGCCAGGTAGATCGCGGCGGCCACGAGGAGGAAGAAAAACAGATTGAAGGTGCTGCGGCCCGCGTCCTGGGCGGCCTTCACGACGT
Source organism: Paraburkholderia sp. AV2 (assembly GCF_054968425.1). Classification (NCBI taxonomy): domain Bacteria; kingdom Pseudomonadati; phylum Pseudomonadota; class Betaproteobacteria; order Burkholderiales; family Burkholderiaceae; genus Paraburkholderia; species Paraburkholderia sp. AV2. The sequence goes on along the minus strand of NZ_JBANLK010000002.1, from coordinate 21,281 downwards.
CGGCGAGGCCGATGATCGAAACGAGCGCCGTCGCCTTCACGAGCACCTGCCAGTTGTTGCCGATGCCCGGCAGCGCGAAGCGCATCATCTGCGGAAACAGGACGCGTGCGAACACGCGCGCACCGCTCATGCCGTAGGCGTAGCCCGCTTCCAGTTGGCCGCGCGGCACGGCGAGGAAGGCGCCCCGGAAGGTTTCGGTGAAATACGCGCCGTAGATGAAGCCGAGCGTCAGCACGCCGGCCACGAACGGGTCGATGTCGATCTGCGCCATGCCGAGCGCGTCGGTGGCCTCGTTCACGCCAATCTGGATGCTGTAGAACAGCAGCAGCATCAGCACGAGGTCCGGCACCGAACGGATCAGCGTGGTATAGGCGGTCGCCGCCGCCGAGAGCGCCCGGTTGGGCGAGAGCTTCGCCGCCGCGCCGATCAGGCCCAGCAGCACGGCCACGCCGAGCGAGAGCAGCGAAAGCTCGACGGTCTGGATCGTGCCGGCGAGGAGAATCGGGCCAAAGCCGTAGAGGAACACGCGCGTCTCCGGGGAAATCGTTGTCGGCTTCCCCCGGCGGCCACGCCGTGCGCGGCGCCGGGAGAATGTGCGCGGATCGTCGCAGGGCAAAAAGGATCGCTCAATCGTCGGCACCTGAAATATTGCAGTGCAGCATCCGCTGCCTCATGCGGGCCGGCGGCCACAGCAGCCCCTGTCTTCGCGGGCGCGATGAAATTGAAAGCCGAAGCGACGCCGCTCCGCCGGGCGGAGCGTTTTCGCAAGTTTGGAGGCGTTTTTTCGATAGGCCGTGCGGCGCACCTCGCGCGCTGGCTGGGCCGTCGCGGACGTTCCGCAGGCAATGTATCAACGCGTTGACACAAGAGTGCCGGCAGAGTACGATCCAGCATGTATCAACGCGTCGATACATCGTATTGGCAGGCCGTTCGGCAGATTGGTGGACAAACCCAAGGAGATGTTAAATGTCTATTCAGACCCTCAAGCGTTGGGGAAATAGCCTTGCGGTGCGAATCCCGGCCAGCGTTGCCGCAAAGCTGGCGTTTGCCGAAGGCCAGGAGATCGAAATGGAAGTCGAAGACGGTGTGCTCACGATTCGCCCTCATACGGCAATCCGGCGCTTTTCGCGCGAGCGGTATCTGCAGCAATTGCGCGAGAAGCGGCTGGCGCAGCATCCGCTCGTCGACTTCGGCGAACCGCAGGGCTCCGAAATCGGTGGTCCCGATGACCCGACGCGTTTTGACCCATGGTGAGAACGCATGAAGAACGGAACACCCGATGCAGGCGATATTGTTTGGCTCAACGTGGGGCCGGGCGCAGGCAATGAGCAGGACGGCTACCGGCCGGCCCTCGTGCTCACGGCCGCCGAATTCAACGAACTGACAAGCCGCTTCATCGGGCTGCCCATTACCAGCACCATTCACGGCTGGGAATCGGAAATCCCGATCAGCGGCCTCAGCAGGCCGTGCGTCGCGATGGCGGATCAAATCACCACGCTGTCCCTGAGGGGACGAATCTGGCGTCACCGGGGCGAGGCGGCGACAGAAGAAGAACTGGAAGCAGCCCGGTTTGCCGTCGCCGGCATTCTAAATCTGTAGCGGCGAGACGCCCGAGGCGCGCCCCAGGCGCCGCGCTTTACTCCATCCCCAACTGCGCGCGTATCGCCGGCAGCATGTACTGCACGGCCGCGCGCCCTTCCGCGATGGCAGGCGCCGCGCGGTGAAAGTCGAAAATGCCCATGCCGCCAAGGCGCGGCTGGATCAGCACGTCGGCGGGCTCGCCCGCGAGACGGCTCCTCGTGATGCGCACCTGCATGATGTCGATGCTCTGCGCAATCGAACTCAGCAACGACGGCACGCGCGCGCTGGGCGGCGGCGCGAGACGCACGTCGTCGCTGCCGGCCGTCGCCGAAGGCTGGAGCCAGCGCGGGAAGGGCTTGCCGTTGCGGCGCAGGACCAACGGCGGGCCAGCCTCTTCTGGCGGTTCCGACTCTTGATCGGCCTCGTGACCCTCCTCCCCCTCGCTCGCTGGCGGCATACCGGCGGCCGCCACAGGAACCTCGCGCGGCACGGTATCGATCATGCCGCCCAGATCGCGGCCGTTCAGGAGGTCGTGATTGAGGTCGACGGCGATCACGCAGTCGGCGCGCATCGCGCGCGCGGCGGAAACCGGGACCGGGTTGCTGAGCCCCCCGTCCACGAGCCATACGCCGTCGTGCCAGATCGGCGTGAAAAGACCGGGAATCGCAATCGAGGCGCGCACCGCCTCGGCTACGGCGCCGTCGCGCAGCCATACCTCGCGGCCGGTATCGAGTTCGGTGGCAATCGCCGTGAACGGCAGCGCCAGTTCCTCGATGCCACACCCGTTGAACTTGTTCGCGAAGACGTCGATCACCTTGCGTCCACCAAGCAGGCCGCCCGAAAAGCGCAGGTCGAGCAGCCGCACCACGGTCTGCCACGTGAGCTTGCCGACCCATTCCTCCAGCCAGTCGAGATCGCCGTTCGCATAAACCGCGCCAACCAGCGCGCCGATCGACGTGCCGCACACGACATCGGGCTTGATGCCGGCTTCCTCGAGCGCGCGGATCGCGCCGATATGCGCCCAGCCGCGTGCTGCGCCGCCGCCTAGCACGAGCCCGATACGAGGAGTACGCCGTCGCTGCATGATTCTGGCCTCCCGCCGCTCAGTGCCCGCGGTTCACGTCCGAGCGCGAGGTCGTCACGACCCGGCCGTCCGGTCCGAAGTGCACATTGAAGAACGCCTCCCGCTCGACTCCGCCTTCGAGCCATTTCCAGCTCCACACGGTCTCTTTCTTGAGGCGGAACGCCGCGATCTGCCCGGGCTTGCCGAGCAGTTGCCGCACCTCGTCCTCGGACATGCCGAGGCGGATCTTCGCGAAGTTCCCGGCCGTGAGGACCTGAGTGATCGCGACGAGCCGTCCGTTCGGTCCGATGTCCACCATGTAGGTGTTCAGGCCCTGCGGGCCACGCGGGTATTCGAGGCGGCGCGAGCCGTTGTCGAAGAGGCGCTCGGTCTCGGGCCTGCCCATCTGGCGGCGCACGTCATCGAGCGTCGAGACGCCCGGGGTGAGGCCCTTGAGCAGCAGCACATCAGGCTTCACCGAATCGAAGAAGGCTTTGAGCGTCTGCCACATGGAATCGGTCTGGCGGTCGTTACAGCCGGTGAGCGCAAGCATCGCCGCCACGGCGAGCGCGGCGAAAGCGAACCGGCTCGCCTGCAAGTTGAGTTTCATGGTCCTGCGAATCGGGATAACGAACGGTCCGCAGGCGCACCGGAGAAAGGCGCGCCTTGTCGGAGGATTTCGCCAATGTACCCTCAATGTACCCTTTAGCGAACCTCTTCGTGCTGCCCGGAACGAACCGTGCCACGCGCCGTGACGTCGTTCGCCTGCTCGAACACTGCGCCACGGCCAGGAAAGCGGCGCGTGCGCACGATCTCCGCGCCCTGCCAGGAAAGCAGCGCAAGGCAGCCAAACACCACTTCGCGCATCCGCTTGACGAGCGCGAGCGAAAACGCCACATCGGGGCCCACGCCGAAGAGTTGCGCGAGCAGCACCACGGCGGCCTCCTGGATACCGAGCCCCGCCGGCACCATGAAGGCCGCGTGGCGCACGGCCTGGGTCAGCGCTTCGATAGCGAGCGCCCCCTCGACCGACACCGGAAAACCCAGAAGCCGCAGCGCCCACCAGGTCTCGAAGGCGCCCAGCATATAGCCGGCCAACTGCCAGCTAAAAGTGCGGAACATCAGGCCCGTGCGAGACATCAGCGCGTCCAGATCGCGGTCGAGCTGCTGGCCGTCGATGCCGATCACGAGCGGATGCCCGGCGCCGAACATGCGGGCGGCCCAGCGCTCGATCTTGTGGAACACGCCGCCGCGCCGCAGCATGAGGACGGCGATCACGGGGAACGGCATCGTGAGCACGAGCGCAAGGCCGATCGTGGTGATGGTGTGGAGCGACCCGCCGTTGCCGGTTGCGGCGACGATCAGCACGAGGCCGAGCGCCGAGAACGCGTACTGCACGGCGATAGTGATGAGTACTTCCACGATCACCGAGGCGGTAACGAAGCTGCCGTCGCGCATGCGCCAGCGCGCCAGCCGTATGCCGACGACCTCGCCACCCACGCCCATCACGGGCAGGAGGCGACTGACGGCCTCGCGCACGGTGGCAATCCACCAGAGGAAACCGAGCGGCAGACGCTTGCCGAGCAGCAAACGCCACGCGTGTGCATCGAGCAAAAGCGGCAGCGCGTGAAACGGTACGAGCCAGAGCAGCGCCGGACCCGCTACGCCGACGGCATGCACGATGTCGTGCGCGCCGTCGTGGATCGCGAGCGCGATCAGAACCGCGATGCCGACGGGCAGGCCCAGCCACTGAAGCCACTTCATGACGGCTGCGGCTCCCGCGCGAGCGCGTGGGCGCCGGCCTGCGCCTCGCCGCCGTAGAACACATCCGTAAAACCGCCATGACGCACGCGGGCCGCCGCGAGCGCCTGCGCAACGCGCGGCGACATCAAGGCCGCCAGTTCGTCGGCGTGGCGATAGGTCTGCATGGAAGGCGTAATGGCGCCCTCGCCCGTTTCAGCCGCGATGGCCGGATGGCAGTAGATTTCGCCCACGCCCGCTTCGGGCAGGTTCGCGATGGCGTCGAGCAGCACCGCCTCGTCCATCGCGCCCGTCTTCGCGATGCCCACCACGAAGTCGTTGTGCGCAATGCCCGCGCGCGCGAGGCGGGCGCGCACGAGCGCGAGCCAGGGCTTGAGCGCGAGGGGCGCGCCGGCCTCCAGCGGCAGGCGCACGGCACGCAGGCCAAACTCGCGGCCGATCGAAAGGATCAGCGAGAGCACGGTGGGATGCAGATGGAAGTGCTTGTGCGTGTTCACGTGATCGAGCGCGAGCCCGGTCGCCGCGAACGCTTCGAACTGCGCGCGAATCTCCTTCGCGAGTTGCGCACGCACGTGCGGCAGGAAGAAAAAGCGCACGCCGTCCAGCGCCATGTTCTGGCCGAAGCGCCCTTCCCGATCGACGAGTGCGGGAATCTGCGTGCGCGGCAGCATCGCCGCTCCGTCGGCCAGCACCAGATGCAGCCCCACGCGCAAGGATGGCAGGCGCCGCGCGCACGCCACGGCGCCGGCGGCCGCGGGCGCGGCCACCATCAGGCTCGCGGCATCGAGCACCCCCTCGCGATGCGCACGCTCGACCGCGACATTGACCCGCTCGTGCAGGCCAAAGTCGTCGGCGGTGAAGATGAGCGCGCGCCGGTCTTGCCCACTGTGGCGGGGCGGCCGGTCCATCATGCCTCGTGGGCGCGCAGGAAGCGGAAGAACTCCACGCCTTCGCGCAGGCGGCGCTTCATCATGTCCCAGCTCGTGAGCATTTCGCGCACGATTTCCCAGATCTTCGACGGGCGGAAATAGAACTGGCGATAGAACTGTTCGAGATGGTGATAGATCTCGTCGCGCGACAGATGCGCATAGCCGATCGCCGCGAGCTGCACGCCTTCCTTGCTCACGAGATTGATGGTCTTGTTCTCTTCCATCCAGCCGTTCTCGACAGCCTGCTTGTAGAGCGTCGTGCCCGGATAGGGCGCGGCGAGCGAGACCTGGATCGTGTGCGGATTGATTTCCTTCGCGTACTCGATCGTCTTCTTGATGGTCTCTTGCGTTTCGCCCGGCAGGCCCAGGATGAAGGTGCCGTGGATCTTGATGCCGAGCTTCTTGCAGTCCGCGCTGAAGCGGCGCGCGAAGTCCGTGCGCACGCCCTTCTTGATGTTCACGAGAATCTGGTCGTCGCCCGACTCGAAACCCACGAGCAGCAGGCGCAGGCCGTTTTCCTTCATGACCTTGAGCGTCTTGTACGGCACGTTGGCCTTGGCGTTGCACGACCACGTCATGCCGAGCTTGCCCAGACCGATCGCGATGGCTTCGGCGCGCGGCAGGTCGTCGGTGAAGGTGTCGTCGTCGAACATCAGTTCCTTGACTTCCGGCATGTTGTCGCGAATCCACTTCGCTTCCGCAAGCACGTTCTCGACCGAACGCGTGCGGTAGCGGTGGCCGCTGACCGTCTGCGGCCACAGGCAGAACGTGCAGCGCGACTTGCAACCGCGACCCGTGTAGATCGAGACGTACGGGAAGTTCAGGTAGCCGATGAAGTAGTTGTCGATCTTCAGGTCGCGCTTGTAGATGGGCGCCACGAACGGCAGTTCGTCCATGTTCTCGAGGATCGGACGCGCTTCGTTGTGCTCGATCGAGCCGTCCTTCGCGCGCCAGCTCAAACCCTTGATCTCGGGGAACGGCTTGCCTTCGGCGATTTCCTTGCACGTGTAGTCGAATTCCTCGCGGCAAACGAAATCGATCGCCTCGCTCGCGGTGAGCGAGTTGTGCGGATCGACCATCACCTTGGCCCCCACCATGCCGACGAGCAGCGACGGCTTGCGCTTCTTCAGGTCCTCGGCGAAGAGCGCGTCGGTCGGGAACGACGGCGTGCTCGTGTGGATGATGATGAGGTCGTAGTCGTCGGCGATCTTGAGCGTTGCTTCGACGGAGAGGCCGTCGGCGGGCGCATCCAGCACGCGGCTGTCGGGCACGAGTGCCGCGGGCTGCGCAAGCCACGTCGGATACCAGAACGAGCGGATCTCGCGCTTTGCCTGGTAGCGCGAACCGGCGCCACCGTCGAAGCCGTCATAGGACGGGGCCTGCAGAAACAGCGTTTTCATGAGATGAGTGCTCCGGCAACCCGGGTTGTATCGGGCAAAAAAGTAATGAACATGAACAAATCGTCGCGCGCGCCGCCCTCGCGGCCCGCGCCATCAATCTCGAACCCAGTCTCGAACTCAGCGGCCATCGGACACCTCCACGGCCGGCCGGCGCGCCGAGGCGCCCACGCCTGGCTCGCCCGCCTCGGGATTGGCCACCGGCACGCGCACGCCGCGCCAGACGACGTGCGAGCCGAATGCCGCCGCAAGCCACTGCAGCGCGAGCAGCCCGTCGCGCAAGGGCACGAGCGGTAAATCGCGCCAGAACACGCGCCAACTGGCGCTGCCCCGCGCATGCAACAGCGCACGCGCGATGATACCGCCTGCGGTGCTCGCGCCGAGCACCGCCAGTATGGCCGCGGAACTGCTGCTGCCCGCGAGCCCCGCGCCGATCGGCAGGCCACCCAAGGCAAGCAGCGCGCACAACACGCCGCCCAGCAGGAGCCACGGCGACGTGAAAGTGATGAGGAGCGAGGCGAAACCCGCCGGATTGACCGAGCGGATCGTGCGCAGCCAGCGCGTTTCGCGCAGCCAGAGCGCACCGAAAGTGGGCTCGACGACGTCGGTTTCGACCACGACCGGCGCGAGCACCGTGGCGAGCCCGTGGTCGCGCGCGTAGCGGGCAAGCATGTAGTCGTCGGCGAGGCAGTCCTTGAGCGCCGCGAAGCCGCCAATGCGCTCGAGCGTGGCGCGCGAGAGCGCGAGCGTCGCGCCGAAACCGAACGCGCGCGAGCCCGTGGTGTGCGCGACGCGCACCGAGGGTGCGAACCACTCGTTGATGAAGAGCGCGCCCACACGCGGCCAGAAGCCGCCGACGCTGCGTGCATGGTAAAGGCAGGTCACGACGCCGACTTTCGGATCGGCGAGCGGCGCCGTGACGATATCCAGATAGTCGGGCTCGACGGCGATGTCGCTGTCCGCGACGATCAGCGCGTCGTAACGCGAGCGCGCCGCAAGGTTCATCAGGTTGCTGACCTTGAGATTGCTGCCGTAGACGCGCGCGTCGATCACGAGTTCGATGTCGCAATGCGGATACGCCGCCTGCAGGCGCTGCACGACGGCGATGGCCGGATCGGCGGGCGACGAGACGCCGAACAGCAGTTGAAAGCGCGGATGACGCTGCTCGCAGAAGGTGGCGAGGTTTTCGTACAGACGGGGTTCGGCGCCGCACAGCGGCTTGAGCACGCTCACGCCGGAAGGCCGGCGCGCGCGCGCGCGCCGCGCCGCCTCGCGCACGAGCGAGGCCGAACCAAGACGCGGCATGGTCAGCGCCGCGCAGACCGCGTAAAACGCGACCACGCAGCACAGCGCGACGACGAACCAGGAGGCCAGCGGGAGCGACGTCGTCATGCCCTCACCTCCGGCGAGGCGCCGCGCCGCGCACGCAACTGCCGGCACGACTGCCGGGCGCCGGCGCCGATCCCTGCGACGGCCTGCCCGGCCGGATCGCCTCGTAACATTTGCACAACCATGAAGTTCGGAAAAATGGCAACCGCGCATCGTAACTGCAGCGCAGATTCCTCGCCAGAAGATCAACCCTGAATGCCACGCGACATGATGCGGCACAAAACCCGGCTGCATCATTTTCGACAATAACTGACGCTCATTCGGTTTCACTGCACAACCGCCTGAACGCGTAAAATTGTAACAGTTCGTTCCTGAAACTGCTTGAACCGAACTGCAACACTGCTTTTCGCCCTCTCCGACAATGCGGGAACCGTCATTATTTCAGGCATTTAGCGGCTTGCCTTCACGATTTACGTTTCGAAATACCCGGTAAGCAAAACGCAATCGCAATTTAATGAAAGCGAATTAAAGGTTTATGTCAGCATTTAGCAGATTAAAAGAATGCATATCGCAATGCATCCCGGTTCCGCCGCTCCGCAAAGGCTTGCCGGCATAGCCCCACGGCCGCCAGGGATTCGGGTTCGCCGCCAGCAGAAAGCCGCGCGCATGGGCACAATGGCCCCACCTTGCACCCGGCTTGCAGCCCATCCGCCCCCTCCAACGCGCCATGATCCCTTTCTCGGTTCTCGATCTTTCCCCCGTTCCGGCCGGTTCCGACGCCGGCGTCGCCCTGCGCAACACGCTCGACCTCGCCCGCCACGCGGAACGCCTCGGCTACCGCCGCTACTGGCTCGCCGAGCATCACAACATGACGGGCATCGCCAGCGCGGCGACCTCGGTCGTGATCGGTCACGTGGCGGGCGGCACGCGAACGATCCGCGTGGGCTCGGGCGGGATCATGCTGCCCAATCACGCGCCGCTCGTGATCGCCGAACAGTTCGGCACGCTGGAATCGTTGTATCCGGGCCGCATCGACCTCGGGCTCGGCCGCGCGCCGGGCACCGACCAGACGACGGCCCGCGCGCTGCGGCGCGACCTTCAGTCGAGCGCCGATGCGTTCCCCGACGACGTCGCCGAGCTGCAGCGCTACTTCGCCGCGCCGGTGGAGGGTCAGCGCGTGCGCGCGGTGCCCGGGGCGGGGCTGAATGTGCCGCTCTACATCCTCGGATCGAGCCTGTTCGGCGCGCAGATGGCGGCGGCCATGGGCCTGCCGTTCGCCTTCGCCTCGCATTTCGCCCCCGATCACCTGCTCACCGCGCTCCGGGTCTACCGCTCGCAGTTCCGTCCCTCGGCCCAATTGGCGCGGCCGCACGCGATCGTGGGCGTCAATGTCTTCGCCGCCGATACCGACGACGAAGCCCGCTTTCTCTTCACGTCGCTCAAGCAGCAGTTCGTGAACCTGCGGCGCGGCACGCCGGGGCAGTTGCCGCCGCCCGTGACGAAGATCCAGGCCACCGAATTCGAACTCGCGGGCGTCGCGCACGCGCTCGCCTGTTCGGCGGTGGGCTCGCCCGAGACCGTGCGAGCCCAGCTCGCCTCGGTCATCGAGCAGACCGCCGCGGACGAGCTCATCGTCACGGCGCAGATGTACGATCACGCGGCGCGGCTGCGCTCGTTCGAGATCGCCGCCGAAGTGCGCGAGGCGCTCTCGGCAGCGCAGTAAGCGCCCGGGGGCGTGCAGCCGCCTCCCCCGGCACGACGTTCAGTGCTGCTCGGGCAACGCGGCGAGCCCTTCGAGCAAGGCCGCATGGAAAGCCTGCGGGTCCTGCATCTGCGGCGCATGGCCCAGATCCGGAAACTCGACCAGCGTGGCATGCGGTATCGCCCGCTGCGCCGCCTTCGCCAGCGCCGGATAGTGGCCGATCTTCGCGCGCACCTCGGGCGGCGCGACGTCCTTGCCGATGGCCGTCGTGTCCTTGTCGCCGATGAGAAGCAGCGTGGGCATGCGCAACTGGCCGAACTCGTAGACCACCGGCTGCGTGTAGATCATGTCGTAGAGCAGCGCCGAATCCCACGCCACCTGCGCCTTGCCCGGACCGCGGTACATGCCCGCCAGCATCTGCACCCAGGGCTCGTACGCGGGGCGCCACTGTCCCGCGTAGTACGTGGCCTGTTCGTAGCGGCGGATGCCTTCGGCGGTAGTCTTCAGCTCGCGGCCGTACCAGTCGTCGACGGAGAGCGCGGGCACGCCCAGCGCCTTCCAGTCTTCGAGGCCGATCGGGTTCACGAGCACGAGCTGCTCGGTCTCCTGCGGGTACATCAGCGCGTAGCGCACCGCCAGCATGCCGCCCGTCGAATGGCCGATGATCGTCGCCCGCCCGACGCCGAGCGAAGCGAGCAACGCATGCGTATTGCGTGCGAGCTGCTGGAAGCTGAACTGGTAGGCGACGGGCTTGCTCGACTTGCAGAAACCGATCTGGTCGGGCGCGATCACGCGGTAGCCGGCGGCCGCGAGCTCGCCGATCGTCTGCTCCCACGTCGCGCCGCAAAAGTTCTTGCCATGCAGCAGCACGACCGTGCGGCCGTTGGGCGTGGCCGGATGCACGTCCATGTAGGCCATGTGCAACGCCTGGCCCTGCGACGTGAACGCGAAGTCCTGCACCGTATACGGGTAGGCAAAGCCCTGCAGCTCCGGCCCGAAGGCCGGCTCGTCGCCGGCCCGCGCGGTTTGGCATAGCGCGGCGGCGCAGCAGGCGATGGCGAAGAGGGAAAGCTTGCGGGTGAGGGTCAAGATCATGAGCGAGGGAGGCAGTCGGTCTTCGAATCGGTCAACACGGCGCGGGCAGGCCAGCACGCCAGCACGCCAGCACGCCAGCACGCCAGCCGCCGATTCTAGCCGCGATGCGGCACGCTCGCCGCCACGCTGCCCCTCCTCCGCACGGCCCATTTGCTGCACCCGCGCACGCGCGGCGATTCGCACCACATTCGCACTGCGCGCGATTCGGTGCTAGAACAGTCTATGCAGGCGAACGAGAACGCCGGCCGCGCAAGCAGTCACAAACCTCATAAACCATGCGCCGGGCCGGCCCTTTCGGGGGGCAAAACAAAGAGACATGGAGACATTCATGGAAACTCCGGCAACCCTCAACGATCTGCAGCGCACCACGCTTGCCATCGTGCTCGCGGGCGGGCGCGGTACGCGGCTCGGCCCGCTCACGAACAAGCGCGTCAAACCGGCCGTCCACTTCGGCGGCAAATACCGCATCATCGACTTCGCCCTCTCCAACTGCCTGAATTCGGGCATACGGCGCATCGCCGTCGTCACTCAGTACAAGGCGCACTCGCTGTTGCGCCATCTGCAGCGCGGCTGGGGTTTCCTGCGCGGCGAGTTCAACGAGTTCCTCGACCTGTGGCCCGCGCAGCAGCGCGTGGAAGGCGCGCACTGGTACCGCGGCACGGCCGACGCCGTCTACCAGAACCTCGACATCATCCGCTCGATCTCGCCGAAGTACGTGGTCGTGCTGGCCGGCGACCACATCTACAAGATGGACTACACGCGCATGGTGGCCGACCACGCGGCAAGCGGCGCCGAGTGCACGGTAGGCTGCATCGAGGTGCCCCGGCTCGACGCGCGCGCGTTCGGCGTGATGGCCGTGGACGAGTCGCGCCGCGTGATCGGCTTCGTCGAGAAACCCGACGATCCGCCCGCCATGCCGGGGCACCCCGACGTCGCCCTCGCCAGCATGGGCATCTATGTGTTCGACACGGCCTACCTCATCAAGCTGCTCGAAGAAAATATCGCCATGTCCGCGACCGACCACGACTTCGGCAAGGACATCATTCCGCGCGTGGTCACGGAAGGGCTCGCGGTCGCCCATCCGTTCAGCCTCTCGTGCGTCACCTCGGACCCGTCCGCCGAGCCCTACTGGCGCGACGTGGGCACGATCGACGCCTACTGGGCCGCCAATCTCGACCTCGCCTCGACCATCCCCGCGCTCGACCTCTACGACCGCAACTGGCCCATCTGGACCTACCAGGAGCAGTTGCCGCCCGCCAAGTTCGTGCGCGACCTCAACGGCCTGCAGGGCTCCGGCACGAATCTCATCGTCTGCGGCGGCAGCGTCATCTCGGGATCGCAGCTTTCGCGCTCGGTGCTCTCCTCGAATGTCGTCGTGAAGTCTTTCTGCAACATTGCCGAGGCAGTCTTGTTGCCGCAGGTCACGGTGGGCACGAGCTGCCGCCTGCGCAAGGTCGTGGTGGACCGCGGCTGCGAGATCCCCGACGGCACCGTGATCGGCGAAGACCCGGTGCGCGACGGCGAGCGCTTCTACCGGACCGAAAACGGCGTCGTGCTCGTCACGCGCGAGGCGCTGGAGCGCGTGCACGGCTGACCAACACCCTGAGGTTCCCCGAGCGATGACCATCCGCGTCCTGCATGTAGCCAGCGAACTCTATCCGCTCCTGAAGACGGGCGGCCTCGCCGACGTGACGGCCGCGCTGCCGGCTGCGCTGATCGAGCAAGGCGCCGATGCGCGCCTCCTCCTGCCAGGCTTCGTGCCGGTCGCGGCGGGCCTCGCCGATCTGCGGCCCGTCGCGCGCCTTGGCCGCACCTTCGGCGCCCGCGAAGCGACACTGGAACTGGGACGCCTGCCGGAGAACGGCCTGCCCGTCTACATGATCCGCGCCGACGACTTCTACTCACGGCCCGGCAACCCGTATCTGGACGGCGAACACGTTCCCTGGGGCGACAACGCCCAGCGTTTCGCGCTGCTCGGCTGGGCGGCCGCGCAGCTCGCGCAGCACGCCGATCCGGACTGGGCGCCGCGTGTCGTGCAGGCGCACGACTGGCATGCGGGCCTCGCGCCGGCCTACCTGCGGGCGGCGGCGCTCGCGCGCGGCCTTGCGCCCGAGGCGGCGCCGGCGCGCTCGGTGTTCACGATTCACAACCTCGCCTATCAAGGCATCTTTCCCGCGCAGCAGTTCGCCAGCCTCGGCCTGCCGGCGGACTTCTTCGACATGCATGGCGTGGAGTTCTACGGCCAGCTCTCGTTCCTGAAGGCGGGGCTCTACTACGCCGACAAGATCACGACCGTGAGCCCCACCTATGCGCGCGAGATCCAGACCGTCGCCCAGGGCGGCGGACTCGAAGCACTCCTGCGCGGCCGGGCGCACGACCTTGTCGGCATCCTCAACGGGGTGGACTATGCCGTCTGGAATCCCGCCAGCGATGCTGCGATCGCGGCACGCTACTCGGCCACGCGCATGAGCGGCAAGCTGCGCTGCAAGGCGGAGCTGCAGGTGCGCATGAAGCTCGCGCAGAAGCACGACGCACCCGTGTTCGGCGTGGTGAGCCGCCTGACCGAGCAAAAAGGCCTCGACCTGCTGCTCGCCGCCCTGCCCGAGATCGTCTCGCGCGGCGGCCAGATCGTGGTGCTCGGCACCGGCGACGCGAGTCTGGAACAAGGCTATACGCGCGCGGCGCGCCAGCACCCCGATGCCGTCGCCGTCGAGCTCGGCTTCGACGAGACGCTCGCGCACGCGATCGTCGCGGGCGCCGACGTGATGGCCGTGCCGTCGCGCTTCGAGCCCTGCGGGCTCACCCAGCTCTACGCGCTCGCCTACGGCGCACTGCCGCTCGTGCATCGCGTGGGCGGCCTCGCGGACACGGTCGTGGACGCCTCGCTCGAAAACCTCGCCGACGGCCTCGCAACCGGCTTCGTGTTCGAGCGCTTCGAGCCCGACGCGCTGGCGGCCGCGATCCGCCGCGCCTTCGCGCTCTATGCGCGAAGCCGCGACTGGCGCGAGACGCGCCGCCGCGGCATGGAGCAGGACTTCGGCTGGGCCGCCTCCGCACAGCGCTACATGGCGCTCTATCGCGAGCTGGCCTGACGGGCCCGCACGCCCCGCAGACTGGCGATTTCGCGCAACACCGCCTACGCGCGGTGATCGACCGGGGGAACCGAATTCGGTTATCGTTGCTGCAGCGCCCTCACGGGCACGTGCGAGCACGCGGAGGCGCGCCCCATGCCCCTGCCCCATGCCCCGCCCCGTATCCCGCCGGACCCAGCCCGACGCCATAAGAAACCGCGGATCGATCCATGAAAAACGTCTTGAGCATCCAGTCCCACGTCGTGTTCGGCCACGCCGGCAACAGCGCGGCCGTGTTCCCGATGCGGCGGCTCGGCGTGAATGTCTGGCCGCTCGACACCGTGCAGTTCTCCAATCACACGCAGTACGGCCACTGGACCGGCAGCGCCATCGCCCCCGGGCAGATGGTCGAACTCGTGGAGGGCATGGGCGCGATCGGCGTGCTGCCGCGCTGCGACGCCGTGCTCTCGGGCTACCTCGGCACGCCGGAGCAGGCCGAGGCCGTGATCGATATCGTGCGCGTCGTGAAAGCCGCCAATCCGCATGCGCGCTACTTCTGCGACCCGGTGATGGGCACGGCCAACGGCTGCCGCGTGGAGCCCGGCATCGAAGAGTTTCTTGTCAAGCACATGCCCGGGGTGGCCGACGCGATGATGCCGAACCACGGCGAGCTGCAGCGGCTTGTGGGCCGCGAGATCGAAACCGTCGAGGAAGCCGTCGCGGCGTGCCGCCAGTTGCTGCGCCGCGGCCCGAAGGTGATCCTCGTCAAGCATCTGCTGGACCGCAACAGCCCCGCCGACCGCTTCAACATGCTCGTCGTGACCGAGCGCGAAGCATGGGTCGCGCAGCGCCCGCTCTACCCGTTCGCGCGCCAGCCCGTGGGCGTGGGCGACGTGACGAGCGCCGTGTTCGTCGCGCGGCAGATGCTGGGCGACACCCTGCGCCCCGCTTTCGAGCACACGCTCGCGGCCGTGAACGCCGTCGTGAAGGCGACGTGGGACGCCGGCCGCTACGAGCTGGAGATCGTCGCCGCGCAGGACCAGATTGCGCGGCCGCGCGAATGGTTCGACGCCTGGGCGGCGGATGCCCCCTGAAATGCCCCGAAAGGACGTCCGGCGCAGCCTATAATGCGGGCCGCGCACGTTGCGCAGATTGATTGAAGAGAATGGCCGATGTCCCATCCGATCCGCAGCGAACAGGAAGAGTATTTCGAACAGCTTTGTCTGGCCGTCGACGCCGGCGAAACGCACGAACAGGAAGCGATCGAGTACTTCGAAACGCAGAGCCACGAGAGCGACTTCGACGCCGCCCAATGGCTCGACATCGCGCTCTATCACGCGCCCGAGGTGGCGCGCGGCATCATCGATTTCGTGGACGAAGAAGACCGCGCCCGCAGCGACATCGCGCAGACGATCGCCGACAACCTCGACATCGCCTATGGCGAGGACGAGTGCGAGCGGTTTGAAGAAACGCTGCGCTTCGCGCTCGCCAACGGCGTGGCGGTCGATCTCGACGTGGTGCTCGACGGCTGCAATCGCGCGCTCGACGACCTCGAAGACTGGGCCGACGCAGCAACGAAGGCGCCGCTCATGCAACTGCGCGAAACGCTGCTGGAGATGCAGGGCGGCCATTGAGCGCCGCGCGGCGTTCGGCCTGCCTGTGCGGGCACACCGCGCCTTCGCGGCGCAAGGAGTCACGATGAGACCGCTGGCCCCGCCGACTCTCGCCGCTACCCTGCTCGCGGCCGTGGTCGCCGGCCTGGTATCGACCGCGGTATCCGTCGCGGTAGGGATCACGGCCCCCGGCGCGATATCCAACGCCCTCGCGGCTACGCCGCTCACCGTACGCATCGGCTTCGTCGCGCCACTGACAGGCGACGATGCGAACTACGGCCACGACCTCGAGAACGGCGTGCAGCTCGCGCTCGACGAGGCGAACGCGCAGGGTATCAAGATCGGCGACCAGACCGCGCACTTCGAACTCGTGCCGCTCGACGACCAGGGCGATCCGCGCCTCGGCATGCAAGCCGCGGCGCAGTTCGTGAACCTGGGCGTTTCGGCCGTGGTCGGCCACTTCAACTCGGGCACGGCGATTCCCGCTTCGCGCATCTACGAGACCGCGGGCATTCCGATGATCGATCCCGCCGCCACCAATCCCACGCTTACCTCGCAGGGCTTTGCGAACGTGTTCATGGTGATCTCGAACGATGCGCAGAACGCGGGCATTGCGGGCGCATGGGCCGTCGACACGATGAAGGTCAAGCGTATCGCCATCATCGACGACCGCAGCGCCTTCGGTCAGGGCGAGGCCGACGTGTTCGAGCGCACCGTGCGCGCGCATGGCGGCAATGTCGTCGCGCGCGAATTCGCGACCAGCAATACCGACGACTTCGCGACGCAGCTCGCAAGGATTCGACGCACCGACGCCGACCTCGTCTACTTCGGCGGCCTCGCGCACCAGGCGGCCGCCATCGTCCGGCAGATGAAAACCCTGGGCATGACGCCGCAGTTCGTGGGCGGCGGCGGCGTGGTCAACTCGGCCTTCATCCAGGACGCGGGCGCCGCGGCCGAAGGCGCGATGTCATGGGAGTACGGCCGGCCGCTCGCGCAGTTACCCGACGGCCCGCGTTTCGCCCAGAAATACCGGAGCCGCTACGGCACCGACGTGCTCGCCTATGCGCCCTTCGGCTACGATGCCGCGTGGGCGGCGATCCATGCCATGGTCCTCGCCAGGTCGGCACAGCCCGACGTGTACCGCAGCGCGCTGAAGATGATCGCCTTCGACGGCGTCACCGGCCATGTCGCCTTCGAGCGCGACGGCTCGCTGCGCAATGGCGCGTCCACGCTTTATCTCGTGAAGAAAGGCGTCTGGGTGCCGGTAACGACCCAGGGCGGTTAGGCCCCCGCCCCGCCGTCCCGCGCGCGCACGACGATCTGCGCATGCGTATCGCGCTCGATGCGCAACAGCGTATCGCGCATCTGCTCGAACTCGGCGACCGAGCACATCTGATGGCCGAAGTGCGCCGAAAGACGGCGCACGACCTGCACCGTGCGCGAACCCGGATCGAACAGGTAATGCGCCGTATAGGCGAGCGGGCCGCCCGTCACGCTCACGTCTTCCGGCACGTCGGTCACGCGCACGGTCGCCGGCAGCACGATCTGCCCCGCTTCGTCGAAATCCCCGCCGACGCAGGCCCAGGGCTGCGTTCTGCGCGGCTGGGCGAGCCAGTAGTCCACCTGGGTGGCGATGCCGCCCGAGAGGCTCGATAGCGCGGGCAGCGCCGTCGTGCCATCGGGCCAGACAACGTGATCGAGGGTGCCCGTGATGGTGGTCGCAAACGGGCCAAACGTCGCGTCGAGCGGTCCGGTCCCGATGCGGGCCGTGCCGGAAAGGCCTGTTGCCCGCAAGCGCTGCGCAGCCAACTGCTGCGCCGTCTGGCGCGTCGAGCGGCGAAACGTGTTGCGCTCGGGCTCCGCCCCCGCGCCTTCGTCCTCGACGTAATAGCGATACCCGGCGTCGCCGTCGCGCCCCACCTCGACGGCGAGCTTCGCGCTGCGCGCGCGCAACTGCGTCGCGGGCGTGCGCACGAGCACGCCGTCGTCCACGAGCAGCGCCGGACGGTCCATCACGCCCGCCGGCAGATAGCCGAACGCGACCCCGCCCGCGGTCGTATCCGCAAAAAGGCCAAGGTCCGGCAACCAGGTAATCACGTGATTGATCGCATCGGCGCCATACCCCGGCACGTCGGGCAGCGAATAGACCGGGCCGAGATTGAGCAGCGCCGCCTCCGAACGTATGCCCGCCGCCGCGAGCAACGCCGTGAAGACCGCGACGTGGTCCTTGCAGTCGCCGTAACGGTTGCGCAGGATGTCCACTACGCGATGCGGCACCGCCTCGGTCTCGCCGAGAAACAGCGCCACGTAGCGGATATTGAAGCGCACCCAGTCGTAGAGGCGCCGCGCCTTCTCGCGTTCGTCGCCCGCGCCCGCCGTCAGCGCAGCGGCCAGCGC
This sequence comes from Paraburkholderia sp. AV2, assembly GCF_054968425.1. NCBI lineage: Bacteria > Pseudomonadati > Pseudomonadota > Betaproteobacteria > Burkholderiales > Burkholderiaceae > Paraburkholderia > Paraburkholderia sp. AV2. The sequence goes on along the minus strand of NZ_JBANLK010000002.1, from coordinate 3,343 downwards.
CGCGACGGACGGGTCGGTCGCGCTGGGGTCGGCCGCCGCGTCGCGGTAACGCGCGGCGAAGGCCGTGAAGTCCGGCACCGTCGAAACCATCAGGCGATCGCCCCAGTTCACATAGGCGACCGCGCCGGGTTCCAGCGGCGCATAGGCTCCGTGCCGGTAATCGAACGTATAGCGGGTGCGCCCGTTCGACGTGACCGGCGGGAGCGCGACGTAGCCGCGCGCGTCGGCGTAGAGTGGCACGTCGGCCGGCAGGTCGAAGACGAGGCGCTGGAATTCCACGGGCTCGCCCGTCGGCTCGACGAAATACGAGAACGTGCCCGCCTGCAGCGGCCTCGCGCGCCGCTTGCCGAAGACGAGGCGCACGCGCGAGCCCGGCTGCACGCCGGGGAAGATGACCGTGCGCAGCACGCCGTCCTCGAAGGTCGGCGCACCGGCCGAGCGCGACTCCTGCACGTCGCGCATGCCCTCGGGGCCAACCGGATGCGCCGTGCCGTCCGGATCGACGGTTTCGGCCGAAAGCGCGGTAATCGTTTCGATATCCTTATTGAACCAGACGTAGCGCTGCGCCACCTGGTCGACGCCCGCCGTCGTGTTCGCGCGCATCGTCGAGTCGTCCCGCTCGACGACCGAGCCGTCCTTTTGCACGATGAACAAGTGGACGTCGCGCTCGAGCGTGGCGGGCGCGACGTCCGCAGCATCGGCGGCAGGTTCCGCCGACCCGGGCGTGGGAGCGGGCCCGGTGCTGCCCGGCGGCTGGGCATACGCGGCCCCTCCCGCCAGCAGCAGACAGAGCGCAAAGGCCGCGGCGCGCAGGTGCAAGACAACCTCACGGGAACGGTAGCGATGTCTGCCTTTGTAGCACATCGGCAGATCCTCGCCGAACTGCGCGTGGACAGCGTGGACGGCATGGATGGCGTGCGCGCCCAGGACCGCTAGGGCCGGTTGCCTCCCGGATCCTCGCCGAGCCGCACGAGCAAGGCGTAAAGCTTCGTCACGTGACGCAGCAGCAGTTCGCGATGCTTTTCGATCTGTTCGAGACGCCCGGCGAGATCGGCGCGCACGCGCTCGTCGGCCTCGATCACCGCGATCACTTCCTCGATGCGCGCGCGCAGCACGGCCGGCTCGACGGGCGGCGCGCCCAGATAGCGTTCGAGCTTGCGCACGTCCTGCGCGGCCAGATCGCGCATCTTGCGCAGGCCCGCCATGCGTCCGGCCTGCTGCTGGCCGGCGGCCGCGCGCTCGTCGCCCCGCTGCGCCGCCTTCTGGCCGAAGATCGGCTCGGCGCGCAGCACCGGCGGCTTGCGCACGGGATGCGCCGTGCCGCGAAAACGGGCGTGCGGCGTCTCGTTGCCGATAGCCTCGCGGGCGACTTCCGGCACCTCGTCGGCGCCGTGCGGCACGTCCATCCATCCCTCGGGCAAGCCCGTGACGGCTTCGACGCCGCGCACGAACTCGCCGCTGAAATCGCGCTGTCCCGACAGGATCAGCTTCATGTAACTGGCGGAAAACGTCATCATTCGCGCAAGCCGCGTGGCCGCGCCCACTTCACGGGTCAGCAGCGCGAGATTCGCACGCCATATGGGCGTGAGCGTTGCGCCGGTATCTTCCATCGCTCGAATCCTCCCTCTCTCGCACGCGGGCCGTGCGTTCCTTCTCTCGCACGCGAGCCGTGCGCTCCCTCTCTCGCACGCGCGCCGTGCGGCCCGGCGTGACCGGCCGGACCAGTGACTGAAGGTTAGTCGCTCCAGGAGGCCGCGCGCAACCTGCGTGCCCGGGGGGGGCAAAACACGGAAAACGGAGAAAGAGGAAGATGCCACGCTTTATAGGCTGGAAAGCGGGACGGAAAATGCGCAAAGACGGAAAAAACGCCGCGGCGCGACGGCCGGGCTAGAAATGCCCGGTGAACCGGTAGCGGCTGCCGGGATGCCAGAGATCCGCCACCGACGCCACCAGTCCGCGCGACCACGTGCGCCGGTGCAGCACGAGGCAGGGCTCGGACTCGCCCATCGCGAGGCGGGTGCGCGTTTCGCCGTCGGGCACCAGCGCCTCGATGCGGTACTCCACGCGCTGCAGCGGCGCCTCGCGCATGAGGTACTGGTTCGGCGTGATGTGCGTGAAGTCCTGGCCGGCATACTCGGGCGCCGCCGCTGGATTGACCCAGCGCTCCTCCAGTTGCACGGCCACGTCGTTCTCGAAGTGGAGCACGCGCGAGTAGTACAGCCTGTCGTTCATGGCAAGGCCGGTTTCGACCGCGAGCGCCGCGTCGGCGGGCAGCACGCCGATCTCCAGCACCTCGGCGCGATAGCGGTGGCCACGCGCGAGAATTTCGTCCGAGATACTGCGGATGGCCACGAGCGTCGACTCGTATTTCGGCCGTGCGACGAAGGTGCCCGCGCCCTGCACGCGCGTGAGCACCTGCTCGGCAGTCAGCTCGCGCAGCGCGCGGTTCACGGTCATGCGCGCGACCTTGAACTCGCGCGCCAGTTCGTTCTCCGAAGGCACCTGGTCGCCCTCCCTCCACTCGCCCGCATCGATGCGCGTGAGGATGAAGTCCTTGATGCCCTGGTACGCGGGTGCGTTCATCGCTCAGGCACCATGACCCGGCAAGTGCGCGGCGCGTTGCCTCGTCGCCTGCTTCATGGCGGCGACCATCACGCTGCGGCTTCGGACTCGAACGCCAGCGGGCTGTGCGCCGCAATCACGCCGTTCTGCACGAGACGCGTCATGGCCGCGATGTCCGGGGCGAAATAGCGGTCGAGGTCGTAATGCGGCACCTCGCTGCGTACTGTCTGCATCACGTGCGCGAGCGCCGGGCTCGTCTGGTGCGGCGCGCGCAGGTCCACGCCCTGGGCGGCGGCGAGCAACTCGATCGCGAGGATGTTCGCCGTGTTGTCCGCGATGTCGGCAAGCTTGCGCGCGGCGAAGGTCGCCATGGATACGTGGTCCTCCTGGTTCGCCGACGTGGGCAGCGAGTCGACCGAAGCCGGATGCGCGAGCGTCTTGTTTTCCGAGGCGAGCGCGGCCGCCGTCACGTGCGCGATCATGAAGCCCGAGTTCACACCGCCATCCTTCACGAGGAACGGCGGCAGGCCCGAGAGCGTCGCGTCGATCAGCAGTGCGATACGGCGTTCGGCCAGCGCGCCGATTTCAGCGGCGGCAAGCGCCAGGTTGTCGGCGGCGAACGCTACCGGCTCGGCGTGGAAGTTGCCGCCCGAGAGCACTTCGCCGGTGTCCGGGAAGATCAGCGGATTGTCGGAGACGGCGTTCGCTTCCACGAGCAGCACCTGCGCCGCGTGGCGCATCTGGTCGAGGCACGCGCCCATTACCTGCGGCTGGCAGCGCA